>CAIZHC010000099.1 GCA_903932705.1 uncultured Actinomycetes bacterium
ATTGAAATTGGATATCCCTACAGTGATCCAGTTATGGATGGCCCCGTAATTCAAGCCGCGGCAGATACCTCACTTCGCAATGGAACTGGTGCGCCAGAAGTTATGGCGACGCTCGCAGCAATTTCAAAGATTGCGCCCTCAGTTGTGATGACATACTGGAATCCCATTGAGAGATATGGCGTTGATAATTTTCTTAAGGACCTCAAATCCAATGGCGGTTCGGGTGTTATTACCCCGGATCTAACGATCGAAGAGTCCGAACAATGGATTGCCTCATCCAAGGCTCACGATACAAATCGGATTTATGTCGTCGCTCCGAGTACCTCAGATGAGCGACTTCGCAGGGTGACCGAAGCGACCTCTGGATTTGTTTACGCGGCATCCCTCATGGGAGTTACCGGTACACGTACCTCAGTCTCCAGCAGCGCCCAATCCTTGGTCAGTAAGCTGAGAACTGTTACTGATCTACCAATCGCGGTTGGACTAGGGGTATCGACTCCGGATCAAGCGCATGAGGTAGCTCAATATGCAGATGGTGTAATTGTTGGTTCAGCCTTTATTCGCCTGCTTCAGGAGAGTTCTACCCTCGCCGAGGGAGTCGAAAAAGTCCGAGAATTAGCTAAGGATTTGTCTAGAGGTTTGAGTCGGGCTTAATTCGGCCACCACTCTGCAATAGAGTTAGTCAGGATTGAACTAGATACCATTACGTTAAAGACTGGAATCGGAGAGAGTTACAGATGGCAAGTAAAAAAGTTGATAAGCACGCCAAGCCAGCGAAGCAGGGCGATAAGTTCACTCGCTATCTCGTAATCGGAATGATTGCCTTTGTTTTGATTGCCGGCCTGGGAGCCGCGCTGGCAAAGAACAACTCAAACTCCCATGTCACTCTTCCTTCACGCGTAACCAAGAGCAATGGATATGGAATCACCTTCAACCCAACCGCAAAGGTAAAGGTTGATATGTATGAAGATTTCCGTTGCCCTAACTGCCGTAACTTTGAGGCGGTTAATAACACTTATATTGAGGGGCTGGTACAGGCAGGAAAGATTCAGGCTGTTTACCACCCAATGCACTTCATCGCCTCGGACTCAGAGCTGACCGCTGCCGCCGCTGCATGTGCTTCTGATCAAGGTAAGTACCTCGAGTTGCACAAGGCTCTCTATGTGAATCAGCCAACGACAGCTCAGATGGCAGAAAATTCTCCATACTGGACCAATGCAACCTTGATCCTTCTCGGACACTCCATTGGAATTACCGCAAAGTCTTTTGACACCTGCATCACAAGTGGAAAATATCTCACCTGGGCAACCAAGATTAATGATGACGCTGCAGCAAAGAACATCAATGCAACGCCAACAGTGATTGTTAATGGCAAGACCCTTCCACTTGCAACAGATTACGATGCAAAGAAGTTCACCAAGGTCCTTACAGATCTCGGCGTTAAGTAGTCCACTCCTTGTTTGATCGCTTTATCCCAACTCCATCGAGCAATTCGATTGAGTTGGGGGCGATAACAATTCATTACTACGCGCTATCAATTCTTTTAGGAATTCTTGCCGCGCTCGCTCTCGGTTCATATCGATGGAAGCGCGCAGGTGGAATTACTTCGGAGCTCTACGATTTGGCTATCTACGTCATACCCGCTGGAATTCTGGGCGGACGGATTTATCACGTCATCACAACCCCGGAACTTTATTTTGGCTCTGGCGGTCAGTTCCAAAACGCCTTCAAAATTTGGGAAGGCGGAATGGGAATTTGGGGCGCGGTCGCCCTTGGTACAGCCGTTGCCTATATCTACTTTAAGAGCAAGCCTCGCAGCATTACCTTTCCCGCAGCCTTAGATGCGCTTGCCCCTGGAATATTGATTGCACAGGGAATTGGTCGTTGGGGAAATTGGTTTAATCACGAACTCTTCGGAAGGCCAACCACTCTTCCGTGGGGCTTGAAAATTCCACTAGCTGATCGTCCTACCGGCTATTCGCAGTTTTCCACCTTCCACCCAACATTTCTGTACGAATCACTGTGGTGCTTTATCTGCGCTCTCCTCATTTTGCTCCTCCCACAGGTTAAGAAATTGAAGTCCGGAAATACTTTTCTTCTCTACATATTTCTCTACTGTTTAGGGCGCATGGGAATTGAAGCGCTCAGAATTGATTTCGCCCACCGAATTTTTGGGTTGCGCCTTAATGTTTGGGTTGCGCTCATTGGTGCGGGCGTTTCCGCAGCGTTCATATTTAAAAGAGAGCGTGCACCCAACCCTGAGAACCTGAGTTAGGTAGGATATTCCCATGAGTTTAGAAGCCGTATACAAGCGCAATGAACACCATCGCGGCAGCAAATCTGGCTGGCTTCGTGCCGCCGTGCTAGGCGCCAACGATGGTCTGGTATCTAACGCCTCTCTTCTAATCGGAGTAGCCGCCGCCGGTCGAAGCAGTTTCCTAGCGATCGCAGGTATCTCAGGTATTGCTGCTGGTTCGATGTCAATGGCAGTGGGTGAGTACATCTCTGTTCAATCGCAGGCAGATATTGAGGCCTCGGATCGCCAGATGGAGATTGACCACCTTGCCTTAGATCCAGAGGGGGAGTTGGAAGAGTTAACTCAGATTTATCAGGAGCGTGGACTCGAACGTCCACTTGCCGAACAAGTGGCCGCTGCACTCACCGCTAAAGATCCGCTTGCTGCCCATTTGCGCGATGAACTTGGCCATCACGATAACAACAAGGCGCAACCGGCGATAGCAGCTATGGCCTCAGCCATCGCTTTCGCCCTAGGTGCCACAATTCCATTAATAGGCGCACTCGTAGGTGGCACCAGCACCAAGGTCACTTTGATTGTACTTTTCGCGATGATTGGTCTTGTCTCCACAGGCGGGATTTCATCGCGCTTGGCAGGTTCCCCTCTCATCCGAACCGTCCTACGTGTTGTTATCGGTGGAGCCATCGGTATGGCAATCACCGCTGGTATCGGAGCGCTCGCTCACATCTAGCCTCTCTGAATTACTATCAGGTAACTCTGGCACCAGAGCGCCTGCCTAATTGATACTCTTTTCCACTGCCTGGGTTCTCCTGGGCGTTCTGCTGTTGGGCCACTGACGTCCCGACCGTTCTTTAGGAGCGATCGTGACCCTCTTTTCTTCTCTGCCACCTGCACAAGGGCTCTATAACCCTGCGGATGAACACGATGCATGTGGTGTTGCGATGATTGCAACCCTCAAAAAAGAGGCAACACACGAGATTGTCGCCCAAGCCCTGACCGCGCTTCGCAATCTTGAACACCGTGGAGCATCAGGTGCAGAACCAGATAGCGGCGATGGCGCTGGAATATTAATTCGCATTCCAGATGAGTTTTATCGCAGCGTTGTTGAATTCGATCTACCACCCGCCGGTTCTTACGCAACAGGCATCGCATTTATAGATAAAGAGTTTGATGATCTGCCAGGCGTTGTGAAGATTGCCGAAGAAGAGAGCCTCACGATTCTGGGATGGCGCGAACTTCCTACTGATGATTCATCTCTCGGCACAACGGCGCTCTCTGTCATGCCGCGTTTTGTGCAGCTCTTTATCGCAGGTAAGAACAATGAGAGTGATTTAGAGCTTGATCGACTCGCTTTCTGTTTCCGCAAGAGAGTTGAACATGCTTTGCCTATCTATTTCCCATCACTCTCGGCACGCACCATTGTTTACAAGGGGATGCTTACAACCGGACAGCTCGAAGAGTTCTTCCCAGATCTCTCCAACGAATTAGTGAAATCTCCACTCGCACTTGTCCACTCACGGTTCTCAACAAATACCTTCCCATCATGGCCACTAGCTCACCCATACCGCTACATCGCACACAATGGTGAGATCAATACTGTTCGTGGAAATCGAAATTGGATGCGCGCTCGCGAAGCGCTACTCGCTAGTCCGCTTATCCCTGGAGATATTTCTCGCCTCTTCCCAATCGTAGATTCATCTGGCAGCGACTCTGCCTCCTTCGATGAAGTTCTCGAACTTCTCTATCTCACGGGTCGTTCACTGCCACATTCCATTTTGATGATGATCCCAGAAGCTTGGGAGAACAGCACCACTATGTCGCAGGAGCGTAGAGATTTTTATGCTTTCCACTCATCTCTGATGGAGCCATGGGATGGACCTGCCTGCGTTACCTTTACAGATGGTTCTCAAGTTGGCGCCGTACTCGATCGCAATGGTTTGCGCCCCTCTCGCTTCTGGGTAACTGATGATGGTTTAGTAATTCTCGCCTCTGAAGTTGGCGTGCTAGATATTGAACCGTCGAAGGTGGTTCGCAAGGGACGCTTGCAACCTGGACGTATGTTCTTGGTTGACATCGCTGAGGGTCGCATCATTGAAGATGGAGAGATTAAAGATTCTCTCGCTGCTGCTCAACCTTATGGCGAATGGTTAGGTGAGGGAATTGTTCGCCTAGCGGACCTTCCATCTCGCGAGCACATCATCTATCCGCACTCATCTGTTCTTCGTCGCCAGCGCGCATTTGGTTACACAGAAGAAGAGCTGCGCATCATCATTGCCCCAATGGCGAAGAATGGTGCAGAGCCACTTGGGTCAATGGGAACTGATAGCCCAATCGCAGCTCTCTCTGATAAGCCTCGCTTGCTCTTTGATTATTTCGCACAACTCTTTGCTCAAGTCACAAATCCACCTCTCGATGCAATTCGCGAAGAGTTGGTTACTAGCCTCGGTCAAACTATCGGAGCGGAATCAAATCTGCTCCATCCATCAGCAGATTCCTGCCGACAGATATCACTTGATTTCCCAGTGATAGATAATGATGAACTCGCAAAGATTATTCACGTCAATGCAGATGGTGAACATCCAAACTTTGATGCTCACGTCGTTCGCGGTCTCTTCCCAGCACTTGCTGGAGGAGAAGCACTTCGTGATCGGATCGAAGAGATTCGCGCCGAAGTCTCTGAGGCAATTTCACATGGTGCTCGCATCATCGTTCTCTCCGATAGAGATGGCGATAGCGAAGAGGCGCCGATCCCAACTTTGTTACTAACCGCAGCCGTACATCACCATCTCATCCGTGAGAAGACTCGTACTCGCGTGAGCTTAGTTATCGAGAGTGGAGAGGTTCGCGAAGTTCACCATGTTGCTCTTCTCGTGGGCTTTGGCGCATCAGCAGTAAATCCATACCTTGCCATGGAGAGCGCCGAAGATTTAGTGCGTCAGGGCG
>CAIZHC010000100.1 GCA_903932705.1 uncultured Actinomycetes bacterium
CTATCGCCGCATCGCAATATTCGATTATTTGTCGGATAGATGGTCATGCCGAAATTTCTGATACTTATATATCTGATGCAGTGCAAGTGATGGAGCAAACCAAGGCGGTAAATGTTGGTGGCATCATGGCCGCATCAGGCGTGGGCGCATTTGAGAGAGCCGTCGCAACTGCGATGCGCTCCCCACTCGGTGTTGGTGCTGCCAGGTTCCACATCGGTGGAAAACCGGGTCCTGCCGACACCGTTTATCTCGGCGTCTTTAATAAAGAGGCGCTCCTTGCGGTTGGGGGATATGACGAACGTTTTACCCGTGCCCAAGATTGGGAGCTAAATTTTCGATTGCGCCAAGCGGGTGGAGTTATCTGGTTTGATCCAAATCTTGTGGTGACCTATCGCCCACGTCCAAATTTGAGAACTCTCTCCAAGCAATATTTTGAGTACGGTCGTTGGCGCCGAGCCGTCTCACGTAACCACAAGGGAACAATCAACTTTCGCTATCTCGCTCCTCCTGTCACCGTTGCAATTTCTGCGCTCTCAATTCTCTTAGGTGTAACCGTTAATTCGTTTCTCTTTCTGCCAGCCGGCCTTTATATTCTCGGAAATCTAGTCGGCTCCCTTGTAATTGGAAAAGATATTAAAGAGAAGATTATGTTGCCGGCAATTCTTGCGACAATGCATTTCTCATGGGGAATTGGTTTCATTACTTCACCTAAGAAGTTAATTTAGAAATGAAGAAGTTAATTCTTGGTTTGGTAATTGCGATACTTCCAACATCTGCAACTGCGGCAACAATCCCACCACATTTTGTTTTAACCGGTTCAGGCTTCGGCCATGGAGTTGGTATGAGTCAGATTGGCGCGGAAGGTCAGGCGCTGGAAGGTCAAAGCCCGCAATACATATTGAATTATTGGTTTCCTGGAACTGAAATCCTTTCAGTTCCAGATACGCAACTCATCCGAGTAAATATCGGGCATCAACTCTCCTCTGCAACTATTTCGCTCGCAAATTCCCAATCACGTGGAAATATTGATCTATCTTCGAATCCAGATGGCAGCATAAATAATGGCGGATTAGGTACCGCGGCAAGCATTTACAGATTCTCGATTGTGGGAAAGAAGATTGCTGCTTCCCTCAGCAATAAAGGGTTAGCAACTCTTCCCTTTGCTGGCCAATCAATGTGGAACGTATATTGGACGGGCACGACAGCTTTTCCATCACCAGCAGGTGGTTTAACCGGCCCGAAACCCGAACCATTTACCGTTGTGAAAGTAACTACAGCGAGTGGTTCTATTCAACTTAGGTATGGCCAGGTGCAGCTCAAAATAGTTGGTGGCAAAATTGAAGTCACTGCCACCATGACTATTGAGCAATATTTACTTGGCATTAGCGAGATGTCATCTAGCTGGCCAGAGGCGGCCTTACAGGCACAAGCAATTGCCTCTCGTACATATGCATTGGCACATCTCTCAAATAGAAGCGCCTGTGATTGCAATGTTTATAACACTAAATACGACCAGGCTTATATTGGATATGCCAAAGAATCTGAGGCACGAGTAGGTTCGCTGTGGGTAGCAGCGGTGACAGCCACGGAACTAGACCCAAGTAATGCGCAAGCAATTTATTATCTTGGTAAGCCAATCAACGTTTACTTCTTCTCCTCAGATGGTGGGCAAACTCAGCAGAGCTTGGATGTATGGGGAACGGCATATCCATATCTCACCAACGTTCCAGATCCCTGGAGTCTAGATATCTTTCTAAATCCTCAATATGCCCATTGGCAACGTGTATTAATTCAGAAGGATGTTGCAGCGGCATTTAATTTGCCAGATGTTGTGAGCCTGGCAATCACCGGTAGAACGGTTTCTAATAGCGCAACTCAAATTACTGCCACCTCAAGTAATGGCGTGACCGCACAATTAGCTGTCGGAGATTTCAAAACGAAATTGAAGTTGCCATCTTCGTGGTTCGAGATCGCTCCTAACTTATAAAAGGGGTCCCACCTTGACCAGTCGCGAGACCCCTCCTCTTATCTGCCCCTGATGGGATTCGAACCCACATCCTTCGATTAGTCAGGTCGATGCTCGATCCATTGAGCTACAGAGGCGTATTGCGAATCTATATTCAATACGAAGGCGTAAAATGATTAACAGCAACTGGTGTGAAAAGAAAAGAGTTGTGGAGTAATATCAGAGTTAGTCAGGTCGGTGTAAGCCGAGCAACAGAAAAGACCCGAGAATTATTCTCGGGTCTTTTGCTTTTACAGATTTTAAACTAATTTGCGTGCAAAATTGAGTTCAGGCCCTCCCAGCCACCCACCTTTGGAACTACTTCAAGATTTCCAGTTTGAGAGTTGCGACGGAAAATTAAATTACTTGCGCCGGAGAGTTCACGAGCTTTTACTACCTGGCCATCGGGCAAAGTGATCTTTGATCCTGCTGTGATGTAAGTACCTGATTCAATAACGCAATCATTTCCAAGTGAAATTCCAAGACCTGAGTTAGCGCCAAGTAGGCAACGCTCTCCGATTGAAATAACTTCTTTACCGCCGCCGCTGAGTGTTCCCATGATTGATGCACCGCCACCGACATCGCTTCCATTACCAACAACAACTCCAGCGCTGATGCGACCTTCGACCATAGAAGCACCAAGGGTGCCAGCGTTAAAGTTCACAAAGCCTTCATGCATGATGGTTGTGCCAGGTGCGAGGTATGCACCTAAGCGAACACGATCGCCATCTGCAATTCGAACTCCGTCTGGAATTACATAATCAACCATCCGAGGAAACTTATCCACCCCGTAAACAGTGAGGTGACCATGGGCGGCGCGTAATTTGGCGCGCGTGATTTCGAAGTTAAGAAGTGAGCAGGGTCCTGCAGAAGTCCAAACAACATTTGTAAGAACTCCAAAGATTCCATCGAGTTTGAGGCCGTGAGGCTTCACTAAACGATGGGAGATGAGATGCAATCTGAGGTAGGCATCTGCGGCTGACGTTGGAGCGGCATCGAGGTCGATTTCAATATCGACAGCCTCTCTTGTTACTCCACGATTCAAGTCGCTGCCAAGGAGCGATGATCTATCGGCAGGGGTGGTGATGGGCTCGAGGCTTACGGTTGGGAACCAGCAGTCGAGGATCTCGCCATTAGCAGCGATGGTTGCAATTCCGCTTCCGTAGCCTTTACTCATGGAGCGAACGCTATCAAAAGGCCTCGTGGCCAGGATTATCCGTACAACTTTGATGGTCCGACTAGTAATCTCCCATCTATGAAGCCGGTGCCGACTCTCGCTGAACTCTTGGCGACGCTGCCCGAAGAGGAGCGCTTCATTCTCTCGCTACATGTTGTCAAGGGGATTCCCGTAGAGGAGATAGCAAAGAAGCTCGGAGTTCCGCATAAATCCGTTCTGGCCGTAGTGGAGATGGGGAAGAGGCGCCTATTTGCAGCGCTGGATTTCCCACCTTTCCCCTGATGCGAGATACTTCTCCCTAGGTTCTTAACGTCTTATCTTTTCTTGAAGTAAGGGAGTTTCACCATGGCAGCCATGAAACCACGTACTGGCGATGGTCCCATGGAGGTCACCAAGGAGGCTCGAAGCCTGGTGATGCGTATCCCGCTTGAGGGCGGTGGCCGTTTAGTGGTCGAGCTCAATGTCGAAGAGGCAACCAATTTGGGGAACGCCCTTCAGGCAGCGGTTGCACTCGTAAAGAAATAAGGTCAGGGCCATGCAATTGCCTGCGCCTCTCTTTCGCCATTCTGGCTCTCTAGTAGAAGCCAATCTAGGGAAATTTAACGCGGTAGTTCTCCTCGCTTCTAAGAATGAAGAGGCGCTGGAACTATCTGCAAGCGCATTCGCTGAAAAAACTCTCGCAGCACTTGGCCTCTCTTTCGAAACAATCCTTTCGCAGTGGCCTGAGTACGCAGCGAAAGCTGGTGAGATTCTTGAAGTTCCGATTTCCGATAAAGGTGCATTACATCGCCTCTATATTCTCGGAGTTGGTAACGCTTCAATAGATGATTCGCGCAAAGCTGGTTCAGCGCTAGGTCGTAAAGTTAAGTCAACGGGTTATTCACTTCTGCATGGTTTTGAAGGGGAGTACGACGCTGCCGTCGCTCACCTCGTTGCATTTTCACTCTCGCAATATGGCTGGAATGTGAAGAGCGAATACTCTAAGAACGATAAGAGCGCTCGCGAAAAAGGTTCAACTTCCTTGACTCTTGATGGCTCCCTTGCGAGCGCCATAACTCGCGCTGAAATCTTGGCAGATTCCGTGTGGACGACACGCGATCTCATTCACACGCCATCGAACATTAAGAACCCAGCATGGTTGGCAGAACAAGCAAAGAATTTGGTGAAGAAGAGTAAGAGCCCAGCGCTATCCGTTGTGGTGAAAAAGGGTCGCGAACTCGAAAACTTTGGCGGATTAAAAGCTGTAGGAAATTCCTCACCGAATTCCCTTCCGCATCTTGTAGAAATTCGTTACGCCCCTGTCGGAAGTTCCAAGTGGCCACATGTAGTTCTAGTCGGCAAAGGAATTACATATGACACGGGTGGAATCTCACTCAAGCGTCCTTACGACCTAATGATTCCTATGAAGAGCGATATGGCCGGAGCTGCTGCGATTCTCTCTGCGACTGTTGCGATGGCAAAGATTCAACCTCGCCTTCGTATAACTGCTCTCATGATGTGCGCTGAAAATATGGTGTCAGGAACCGCGCAGCGCCCATCTGATGTCATCACACAATATGGTGGAACAACTGTTGAAGTTATCAATACGGATGCAGAAGGACGATTGGTTCTTGCTGATGGGTTGGCATATGCCGATCTGGAATTAAAACCAGATTACTTACTCGACATTGCAACACTCACGGGAGCCGCAACTCTTGGTTTGGGAAAGCAACACGGCGCGATGTACACCCGCAATCCAGCACTAGCAGCGGGGCTTCAAGCAGCGGGAGAGCGCATCGGCGAGCGAGTCTGGCCAATGCCTTTAATTGATGATTATGTCCCAGCCCTTGCAAGTAACGTTGCCGATTTCAATCATGATGCATCCGCAAAGAGTTTTAGCGCCGGTTCAGTTACCGCAGCTCTCTTCCTGGAACAATTTGTTGGCGAACAGAACTGGGTTCATTTGGATATTGCAGGTCCAGCTCGCTCAGATGTAGATGCTGGTGAATCGATAAAGGGCGGAACTGGATTCGGCACTCGCCTACTTATTGAATGGTTGGCAAATCTCTCATGATCGGCAACCGCGGAGATATGGCCGCATTCTCCGAAAGTTATGTTCGCGAAGATATCTTCATGCAGCAAGCCCGCAATAATGCTGAAGAGCTAGGCACGCTCGATCCGAGTCCTGCGGTCGGTGGTTTACTGCGCTTCGTTGTTGAATCTCTCAAAGCACGTTCCATAGTTGAGATTGGCACAGGATCAGGAGTTAGTGGTCTCTGGTTATTTTCTGGTGCGGCTCAGGATGCAGTTCTTACCTCGATTGATACGGAACGAGAGCACGCAGCTAGTGCGCGCGCAATTTTTGAAGAGTCGGGAATTTCTACACAACGCTTTAGGCTGATCACAGGAATTATTATGGAAGTTGTGGGCAAACTTGCAGATAACAACTATGACCTCGTCGTGATCAGACCGGCA
>CAIZHC010000101.1 GCA_903932705.1 uncultured Actinomycetes bacterium
AGTGCTTCCAACACTTGGGCCCCTAGCTCAGTCGGTAGAGCAACGGACTTTTAATCCGTGGGTCGTCGGTTCGAGCCCGACGGGGCCCACTTCTAGTTAAATTCGAATACCTCAACTATTGTGCGAATATGAGTGAAGATCGCACCATGAATTCACGTAAGGTATTGATAACAGGCGGAGCTGGGGGTTTAGGACTCCCCACGGTAATGGCTTTGTTAAAAAGTGGCGCGACAGTAATTGTTTTAGACCGAGACTCATTAAAAATAAAAGAGCTTCAATCGGCGGCAAGTGGGTTGCCTGGAAATCTGATCATCGAATCTGTTGATCTATCCAACGCAGAGGAATTGCAGAATGTGCTCCGTAGAGTGCACTCTGAAATCGGTGGGATTGATACTTTAATTAACAACGCCGCAATTTATCCTTCCAAGCCTTTTGAAGAATATTCATTAGAGGAATATCAACTGATTCAACGGATAAACGTGGAGTCGGCTGTGATTTGTGCACAAGCTCTTTTGCCCGGAATGAAAGAGAATGGCTTTGGCAGAATTGTAAATATTTCAAGCATTACCTTTAGTGGTGGATGGGAGAATCTCTCTCCCTACGTCGCGTCAAAAGGCGCGCTCATTGGGTTAGCACGCACATGGGCGAGAGAATTTGGCGCCTTTGGTATTACCGTCAATTGCGTCGCACCCGGAGCATTTCCAACGGATGCCGAGAAGATTCATCCAGATCTTGAGGGCTACACCAAAAGAATTTACGAACATCAGGCTGTTAAACGACGCGGAAAGCCACTGGATGTGGTTAATGCGATCAATTTCTTTATCTCAGAGGAGTCTGGGTTTGTAACGGGACAAACTCTCAATGTTGATGGCGGTTGGGTGATGAATTGATATGACACACGAAGTTATTCGTTTTGTTGATAAAGGTGGGGATGTAAAGGTTGGCGTCCGCGAGCAAGGTGAAACAACCGCGCATCTTCTGGCAGTTGAGAATCTTGCGCAACTGTTCACGCTGGAAAAATCTGCGCTTCTCTCAACAATAAACAAGGCTTTGGAGAGTGCTTCGGTAACAGATGTGGTTCGTTTACTACCACCGGTAGATGACCTCACTGAAGTCTGGGCAGCAGGTGTTACGTATAAGCGTTCTCGAGCAGCGCGTGAAGAAGAGAGCGATCAACCAGATGTTTACTCGCGCGTCTATGAGGCAGCTCGCCCGGAACTCTTCTTTAAAAGCGTGGCATGGCGAGTAGTAGGAACCGGTGAACCAATAGGAGTACGTAGCGACTCCGCCATCAATGCACCTGAGCCAGAGATTGCTTTAGTGTGCAATGCTCACGGCGAAATAGTGGGAGTAACAATTTGTAACGATGTCTCTTCTCGAAGCATTGAAGGAGAGAATCCACTCTATCTACCGCAAGCGAAGATTTACTCGGGCTCATGTGCACTTGGACCAGGATTTGTTCCTATTGATCAAATATCAGATATTTATGATTTAGAAATCTCTGTCGCAGTTAAACGAGATGGAGAAATAATTTGGGAGGGAGCTACTTCTACCCGCGAGATGCATCGCAGATTTGAAGAGCTGGTTGATTATCTCTTCCTGCACATGAGCTTTCCCGGAGGCGTGATTCTTAGCACTGGGACTGGTTTAGTGCCAAGTATGGAATTTAACTTAACGACAGATGATGAAGTAACTGTCGGCATCACGAATATAGGCACGCTCGTTAACAAAGTCAGGAGCGCAAATCGTAAGGATTTTGTATGGTTGCGACCAAACGCAGATCGACTGATGTGACGAATAACTTGTTGAACAAATTATTCATAGTGAGCGTGTGGTACGAGAAACCTAATAATTAAATACTTTCTTGCGCGTAGTATAAAAAGATGGGAATTTCTGCGGATCCACCTCTTCATCCAACCGCGCAGAAATTGGTTGATACGGTAATTGAGATGTTGCAAACAACTTCTTATAACAATATTAAATCTGAAAATGTTTTGGCTCGGAGTGGAATTACACGTGGGCCTCTCTATCATCACTTTGCAGACTTCGATGATTTAATTCAGACCGCTCAAATTCAGCTCTACAGGAAATTCGTCTTGGATGTCACAACTCAATTGCTCAAGGTTATTGAAGCTTCGAACGATTTAGCGAGCGTTCGCAGAGAGTTAAACAATTTCATCATCGCCAGATCTCAGAATATTTCTTATAACGTTCTTAGGCAGAGAGTTGGCATTATTCATAATGCCGCCTCAATGCCAACGCTCAGTGAAAAGCTCAATAACTCGCAAGAAACTTTGACACAAGAATGGATGAAGGCCTATCAGATCTGCCTCGACAAGGGTTGGGCTGATCCGGCGATGGACGCTCGGTGCGTGGCTATATTGATGCAGTCGAGTTTCATCGGACGGGTACTTGATGGAATGTCCAATGTTCACATGGAGGTTGATGAGTGGATCAAAGTACTAATTCGTCTTTTCGATACCTTCTTTTTTGGTGGGGTTAGCACCAATAAATAGTCGGTGGCATGCTCTAATTGCACCTTAATTGACCCATCCTTAGGATTACCCCGTTCAACAACATAAAGGGGAAATCCGTGTCCGATACATCCACCACAACGCGCTCTCACCGCCGCCTGATTATTGCCGCCTCGGTCGTAGCCATTCTTTGGCTCTTCATTAGCAGCGCAACTGGTCCACTCTTTGGAAACCTTTCTACGGTTCAAAAGAACGACAATTCAAAGTTTCTCCCAGCTGGAGTCGAGTCTTCCAAAGCCGCCGATGCCATCCTGAAGTTTTCAGATAACACAACAAACAATCAGTTCCCGACCCTTATCCTCTTTGAAGGCAAGGTTGATCAAGCCAAGATCGCCTCTGCAAATGTATTTGTCCAAGGTTTAGTCAATAAAGACTTGGTGGATTCCAAGGGAGTCCTCATCAAGGATGCCAAAGGAAATCCAACTTCAATTCCAATTTCTAAGTATTTAGCTCCTGGCGCTCAGATCGGCGCTTTCCCATCAGAAAAGAACGATGCGATCCTCGCGAATGTTCCACTTGATTCGAAATCTGCTGGAGATATTCTGCCAAGCAAGAAGCCAGTTCTTCCCGCGATTGTCACCACGATTCGTTACTACTCAGCACAGTATGCGAGTGCTAATGGCTTTGTG
>CAIZHC010000102.1 GCA_903932705.1 uncultured Actinomycetes bacterium
CCGTTGGTGCTGATGCTCATGCCGTGTTGGCAGAAGCTGTTAGAGCAGGCGTCTGGGTTTTTGGTGGAGGTTTTGAAGGTTACTCACCTCGAGTGGTCACTTCAGAGAACAAAGTGAGTGAGGGTCCTTTGATCGCTACTAATGCTCACATCGGTGGTTTTGCAATTATCGATGTAGAGAATGGCGAGCAGGCGAATTACTGGGCAGCCAAGATTGCGAAGTCATGCCGCTGTTCGCAAGAGGTCCGAAAAATCATGGACGACCCAATACAGGATTCACTCTTACAAGGTAATTAATGACTCTGCTGGGTTCCCTCAGGTGAATCGTGATAAACCACTTCATACCTCGGATTCATGATTGTCAGTTTGCCATCCTCTTCACCGACCATTCCCTCGGCCTTAATGACAGAACCAACTTTGATTCCAGCAAGTGATTTACGTCCGAAGAATTGCAAAGTGATTCCACCAGTCTCATCCCAAATCTCAAGATCAACAGTTGGTTTATCTTGGTGTGAAGATGTAATGGAAACTACTTGTCCCATAACGTGAGAACGCTGGCGCCAAATAACTTCACCAATCTTTCTAAGGTTGGGTTCAAAGTGGGTGAATGGGAAATCTTGCAGAACAACTTTTGTTGCTTGCTTAACGGGCGCAGGGGCACTGGGCACTTCCGTCGAGGGTATTGATACCTCAGAAGACTTTTCAACTTCTCCAGAGAGCAAGCTCGCTACATCGAAAGGCACAATGGTTGCGATAACACCTTTTAATAGAGTAATCGAAGATGCAATCTGCTCTGCGGTCTGATCATGCAAGATGCGACCTAAGAATTGGGTGTAGATGCGGCGAGGCAATAGGAGGGTGAGTTCTACACCGACCTCAGAAGTGCATCGGCGTGCGTATTGCACCACCGCTCTGGAGATTCTGCGATCTGGGCAATCAATCAACTTAAGCGGAATATCTGCAAGTTGAGCAGTTGCCGCCCACTTACGTTGAATCACCTCTGCCCTTTGGTCATCGAGAACAAAGTGCACAGCCTCCAAACTGCGAGGCGCTAGAGAGAGCGCATATTTTACGGCTCCCACCACTGCCAAATCCACTGAATCAATAAGAAGGGCGACATCATGCTTTGAGTAAGTCGAAGACTTTGCTTTAGCATCGATGAGGTTGAGAACTTCCTCCTCCCGGCGATATTGATTTGCTAGGCGGAACATAAAGTAAACAAGCGCTGGTCCAACTACGACAATCAACCAAGCACCTTCCGTGAACTTCACCGTGGCAAAGATGATGACAACCAAAAGCGACGTCACTGAAGCGAGCAAGCTAACAATCGCTTTCGCCCTCCACAACTTGCCCTTGAATTTACGAGCATTTACAAACATGCCAAAACCGGTAATTGAAAATGCGGTGAAAACTCCCAGCGCATACAAGGCAACGAGTTTGTTGACTGAACCGTTGGTAAAGATGATGAGAGATATTGCGAAGAGCGAACAGGCGATGATTCCATTTGAATAAACCAGTTTGTGGCCACGGGAAGCAAACTGACGTGGCAGGAAGCCATCTTCAGAAATATTGGCGGCCAAGATTGGGAAGGCGTTGTAAACGGTATTAGCTCCGGCAATCAAGATAAGCATGGTTGAGAATTGTGTAAACCCAAACCAGAGATGACCGAAGATCCCATTGCCAAGAATTGTCTTTGCAATCACTGAGATAACCGAAGGGGTACCAGAGGTGTATGGAACTACCTGCAAATGGGAGGCGAACCAGGAAACACCAAATACTAGGGTGCCAAGTAAGCCACTCATTAGGTTCATTGTGATTCTGGCATTTCGACCTTCAGGTGACTTAAATAGCGAGACACCATTGGAAATTGCTTCCAGGCCAGTAAGAGATGAACCGCCGTTTGCAAATGCTCGAAGCAGAATGAAGACCGAAGCAACAGTGAGTAAGCCAGAGTGGTGACCAAGAGACATAGTGCCAGATGGATCAGCAACATGATGTAGGTGACCGAAGAGCTCTTGCCAAATTCCAAGTGCAAAGACAACAAACATGCTCACAACAAAGAGATAAGTCGGAAGGGCGAAGGATCGACCAGCCTCCTTAACGCCTCGGAGATTTCCATATGTTAAGAAGAGGATCACACCGATAGTCATCAAGTTTGTATAGGGAGTTAAGGATGGCCAGAAGGAGGCAACCGCCACAATTCCAGCTGCGCTTTGGATTGCGATAGTCACTATGTAATCCAAGATCAGAGCTACCGCCGCCACGATTGACCAGAATCTTCCGAGGTTCTCGCGAGCCACGATGTATGCGCCACCGGAAGAGGTGTATTTGGCGATGACGTTGTTATAGGAAAGTGTGAGCAGAACCAAGATGGTGAGAATCACCAGCGTCATTGGAAGTAATACGCCAAAGGCGGCTAGCCCCATAAAAGGTACTAGGGCAATCAGAATCTGCTCACTTCCATAAGCCGATGAGGAGATGCAGTCACTAGAAAGAATGCCAAGGGCATAACGCTTGGCAAGGCGTTGGTGACTTAATTCGTGTCTATTGAGTGGAAGTCCAAGAAGCTTCTTCTTTACACGATAAGAGAAACTATCTTTTCCTTCTGGTAGTTCTAAAAGTGCAGTTGGAGCGCTTGCATCATCTAACCAAGTTTTGCTCACTTTGCGACCGACTTGCGAGTTGCCATTGCTCTGTAACCTGCCCCTGCTTCTGTTATTAGTAGAACTGGACGTTTTGGAGTTGCTTCTAACTTCTTTCGAAGCTGGCTGAGATATAGACGCAAGTAATTTGTTTCACTCATGTACTTATCCCCCCAGACTTCCTTCAGTACCTGTTGCTGAGAGACGAGTCCGCCTTCAGCCCGAACGAGAACTTCTAGAATCTTCCACTCGATTGGAGTCAGGTGGATATGGACACTTTGATTGTCTGAATCAGAGACCGCTCGCTTTGAGAGATCCACATCCCAATTTCCCAAAACATAGGCCTCAACCACTTTGCCCCCCGTTTTAGAAGCCAAGTTCTCAATCCTGGCGAGGAGGGCTTGAATTTCGTTCTGTTTGGTAGCCAGCAGTTTTACAAGAGCGGAAACCGTGGTGCTTGCGAGGACATAAACAACTAGGGTAGTAACTCCATTTTTCTCAGATACTCGGAATGAGTGAAAGGGCCTAGTGAGGTAGAAGTTGAGGTAGAGATCGCTCTCTATAGAGAGAAGGATTGCTACCCAAATGCCTGAGCCAAGTGAGTAGAAAACAGTGACTACAAGCAAAATCAGAGTACTTGCGGTTAACCCAAGTTTTTGTAGAAAGAAATGAAGAGCCAAAAGGGTGAGTGGCATTACGCCCAATAAAACTGTTAGTGGAGCGAACCACCTGAGCTTCTCCCAAAACGATTTACTTCCGACCGAGGCCATGAGTTAAAAATAGACTTAATTTGGAGCTTTGCACCTTAAATTAACCTTTCCTAACAATTCCTAACGAATTCCTAACACCTATCCCATATTTTTCGGGGCGGAGAGCCTGGCGGCGATTAAAGATGCCTGCTTTCGTATTTCCGGAATAGCCGTGCTTTCAAAAGCCTCACCAGATCGCAGCGGACCTAGCGCATAAATGTTTTGGTGTGAATTGCCATCAGGCTTCATGAGCAACCCAGTCGAAACATCCACATGTAAACCCATTCCTAAAGGTCCGCGTGAAGTTTTTCCCTCCGCCAATAAATTCAAAGTTAAGGGATCAGACAATTCATAATCTCGACCAATACAGAGAGCTAAGTAATCCCCAGTGAATGTCTCATCGCCTGCAAGAGTGAGCGCGACTTCGTTCTCTCCAAGGTGGACTTCTAGAACTTTTCCTCCCACAACATGAATTCGGCCCGCCGCAATTTCTGCGTCGACAAGATCTGCTACTTCTGGTGCGATGCGATGGCGACGTCGAAACCAATTGGAACCATCGGTGCGTAAGAATTCTTCGCGCTCCTCGACGGTAAAGGTGCGCCACATTCCCTCCATAATTGGCCGCAAACCATCAACCGCTTGGCGCCATGATTCACCAGCCTGCTCCAAATAACTCCGAAGCTTTTCTAACGTGTCAACGTCGGAGAGCGAGGGAGTAAATGGGGAAATTTGGGACCTCTCATGCCTCTCTGGCAGATTACCGGAACCAGAGATTGCCACTACCGTGTTGTGAGGATCGCGTGCCAAATGACTCAGAGCGACATCGATAAATGTGAGCCCGGTTCCAAAGCAAAGGAGTCTTTGCGATTGTGGAAGTGCAATCCCATCCCAAACATCTTTAATGACGAGATGAGATTCGGGAACTCCATCTAAAAATTCAGGAGTTCGCGCCTTTCCCAGGCCCATAGCCAGCACAATCCCATCAAAGTTCTCCTCGTCCCCTGATGCAAACGTGGCCACCACTCCTTGATCAATTGTTGGCGCTATATGAGTAACAAACTCTCTAACATGTTGAACCTCATCAGGAAGATGTCCGCGTAGATACGTGCTGTAGGTGCGGCGCTCCATAAAGGAATAGGAAGGCGCCTTCGACCACTCGGCAAAATCATCTGGTAGCTCTTCAACAGCGCTCAATCTTCCAGATGGCACATTAAGTCGGTGAAGTTCATCCCGTGTTTGATAGGCCAAGCCTTCGCCGAGCAATTCACGCGGTTCAGCGATTGTGATGTTGGCTGGCGCAATACCGGAGCGGATCAATGCGATAGCAGTAAGGGTGCCTGACGCACCACCGCCAACAATCAATACCTTCTTACTGGAGTTAATCACCACGCGATACTGCCACAGGATTCATTTCTTGCTGATGTTGAGCAATCGCTCAAGGGTAAGTATTTCGCCAGATTTTTCTGCTAATTCATTCTCTATCCGCGTCGCAAGGGCTAGGAAGACTGCCGCTGTTGTCAACGCATCCCCCAGAGCATGATGTGGCGTATAGACGGGAAGATTTAGTGAGCGCGCCAGAAATTCAAGTGAGGGTTCATGGCCACTCTCCTTATCTGCAAGGCCAGCGAAACGAGCAAGTGCGGCGGTATCAACCACTCTCTTTGGATATGAATATCCGTGACGCTTCAACGGTTCCGATAGGAAGGCCTTCTCGACCCAGCTGGCGTGGGCAATTAAGAACTTAGTAGAGAAATAACTAACTAATTCGGGGATGACCGCATCGGCCTCTCTTGCCTTCTCTAAATCAATCCCGCGCAGACCGTGAACCTGCACTGATGAATGAGAGGGGGATTTTGAGGGCACAATCTCTTCATAGAAATTTCCGATACCTTTAAAACGCCCATCTAAAATTCTCACCGCACCCACCGAGACCACTTCATCATTGCGAAGATCTAAACCCGTTGCTTCCACATCTACCGCGCAATACTCATAAGAGCGCCAAGATTTATCTAGGCGTTCTTTGAAAATACTCACTTCAAACGCCTCGTCCATTCGCCATCAACGGCGCTCTGGATACTGCTGATCGAGCGGAATGATTCACGAAGATGTCTCCTGGTTAAAGAGTCGAGGGAGTCAGGTGAGATCCAAGTGTTGGGTTTTCGAGCCGCGCGAATATCGGCAATCTCCTCATCAAAAACAAGTTGATGAATCTCCGTGAAGGCCCCTATCAGAACATCAGCCTCTTCGCCTTGCAACAATCCACTTTCACTTGCTCTTCGCAAACGATCAATTGTTCCTCCTCGCACATCCCCTTGGGCTATCGCACACCACCTGGCAAGTGAGGCAATCGGAGCTAAACCACCCTCTTTCAGGTTAAGTCCACCTCTATTTTCTCCACTCTGGTCGACGATGAAATCTTTTACAAACCCAATCGGTGGTTTCTTAGCCAGAGCAAAACGGAGCGCTTCCGATAAATATTCATGGCTTCGCGTTGTCTCTCGAATATTCTCCATAATTGTGCGCCCCAGAGTGATCTGCGTTAATGGCTGATTATCCGCGGCTATGGATGAAAGGAGGAGCGCGCCGGCGCGAGTTGGATCTGTAAGCCAAGCGCTAGAGACATCAATCCAAGCAGATCTCGATCTACTAAATAAAGTGTTATCCGCATTTGCACCATTGGAGCATTTCTCTAGACCACACTGCTCCATCAAGGTGAGAATGCGTTTGGCATTCGTTGTGATTTCATCGGTCGCGTCAAGATCACCGTGCTGATCTGCCCAGACAATTGCCGTATCAACATCAGATGCGGGAAGCGGCTCACCTCTTGCGATAGATCCCAAAATCAACCAGGAATGGGCAACAGGCTGGTCAACCGAACTCGAAAGAGTTAAAACCCTAGTCAAAATTGCACTCACTATCGCAGACATCAATCCAGCGACATGAAGCGAAGGAATGCCGTTGTCGTGAAGTTCTACAAGGGATGGTTTAAGAAGTTGAGAAGCGCTGGCTAGTTCGTCGATACTTTGGGCAGATTCAATCGCAGCTCGAATGAGTAATGGATTGCGAAGCTGAATGGAAGAAAGATCCATCGCGCGAACAACACCGATTGGTTTCTCGTACTCATCCACCACAACAAGATGATGGACACCGCGCTCAACCATCTGCAGGAAGGCAGATGCCAGAGAAACTTTATTTGAGACAGTAATTAAGGGGAAACTCATCATCGCGCCAACTGGTGCATCTAACGCGAATTCTCCCCGACCGACCTTGCTTCTAAAATCTCGATCCGTCACCAGTCCGATTCCCATCGGGGAATCCACGAGCGCAAAAGATTGTTCAGCGCCGGTCATCTTCTCTGCTACCTCACGAATACTTTGAGTTGCCTTCACCCAGAGAATTTCTCTCATATAGCGAGTTACATTTGATTGCGCATCTGACATTAGAGCGCTTGCTGTAAGACGGTGTCGAGTAATAAGA
>CAIZHC010000103.1 GCA_903932705.1 uncultured Actinomycetes bacterium
CGGGCAATCTCATCAGGATCAGCAAGCAGTGAGAGATAGGACTGCGCGGCTGGATAGTCGTGATCTTCTGGTTGGGTTTCCCAAATCACCTTAGGCATACAAGAAGTATCTAGCGCTCGTACAAGTGAGGCAAGTAGGACTTGAACCTACGACGACCGAATTATGAGTTCGGGGCTCTAACCAACTGAGCTATTGCCTCAATACCGTGTGCGGCTTACACCGCGTTAGTACCTGCGTATCGTACGGGGTATGAGAACTCTGACCAAAGTAATGGCGATGGCTCTTCTGGTAATAGGCGTATCAATGCCACTTTCGCATGCTGCGCCGGTCTATACCTTTCCGGTTCAGGGCTGTAAGTACACATATGCCAGGTCTCATCACAACTATCCAGCGACCGATATTTTGACTCACATTGGTTGTCTCTTTGTGGCTCCAACAGCAGGTGTGGTTGATGAAGTGAATCGCGTTGATAAGTTCACATGGAAGACCGACTTAGGTGCAGATAGAGGCGGACTTTCGATTTCGATCATTGGAGACGATGGAGTTCGCTATTACGGATCGCATCTCTCATATATCAGCGCCAAGATTGTTCCTGGATATCGAGTTTCTGTAGGTGAAGTGATGGGTCGGACCGGAGATAGCGGAGATGCGCGGGGGACTGCGCCGCATTTACATTTTGGAATTTCATGGCAGACACCTGCGGGTATCTGGTGGGTAAGGCGCGGAGAGTTATATCCGTGGCCATTCCTTGATGCATGGAAAGCTGGAAAAGATTTATCCCCGGCGAAATCAGTAGCCTCGCTTGAGAAGAAGGTTGGCAAGGTTCCAAAACATATTGGGTACTAAATGCGAAGGGCCCCACCATTACTGGTGAGGCCCTTCGTGTTAATGGTTAATTAAGCAGGATTAACTGCGTCAGCCTGTGGGCCCTTTGGACCTTGTACGACTTCGAAAGTTACTGCTTGACCCTCTTCGAGAGACTTGTAGCCATTGCCTTGGATTGCTGAGTAGTGAACGAATACATCTTGTCCGCCGCCATCAACTGCAATGAAACCAAAACCCTTTTCAGAGTTGAACCACTTAACTGTGCCTGTTGCCATGTAGATATTTCCTTCGGTATGTGAGTGAAGCTAAAGATTTCCTTAGCTTCGGTCTTCCTCTTTTACAGCGATACCGAATCCATGAAACGGGTACTGCCAAGCGTCCGACTGTTGTGAAGTGTAACTCAAAACTCGAGGGTTGAAACCCCCTGTCAAGTGAAATTTAGGCTCAGTTAGCCTTCAAAGGAGCGCAAAATAAGGACGACATTGTGTCCACCGAAGCCAAATGAGTCATTAATGGCAGCGATCTGTCCCGCTGGGAGAGCGCGTGGCTTATCGCGAACCACATCGATCTTGACCGCTGGATCGAGGTTATCGATATTGATAGTCGGTGGAGCCATACGGTGATGCAGAGCCAAGACGCAGAAGATTGTTTCAATAGCTCCGGCTCCACCAAGGAGGTGGCCGGTCATAGATTTGGTTGCAGAGACTGCAACGTGGCCGATGTGGTCACCGAGGGCTGCAGCAAGAGCGTTCGCTTCAGCGACATCTCCCACTGGAGTGGAAGTTGCGTGAGCATTGAGGTGGACGACCTCAGAGAGATCGACTCCACTATCTTCCAAAGCAAATTTAACGGCGCGAGTAACTCCAGCGCCTTCTGGGTCTGGTGCGGCGATGTGATAACCATCAGATGTCAGACCTTGTCCTGCAAGTTCAGCATAAATCTTGGCGCCACGAGCCTGGGCATGCTCAAGTGATTCGATGACGATAACTCCGCCACCTTCACCGAGTACGAAACCATCGCGGTCCAAGTCATATGGGCGTGATGCTTTCTCAGGTGCATCGTTGCGAGTGGAGAGAGCCTTCATCGATGCGAAGCCAGCGATTGGAAGTGGGTGAACTGCTGCTTCCACTCCGCCAGTTACGACTACATCGGCGCGACCGGTGCGGATCATCTCCATGGCGTAACCGATTGCTTCAGCTCCTGATGCACAAGCACTTACAGGAGTGTGAACTCCAGCTTTCGCATGGAGTTCCAAACCTACATTTGCAGCTGGTCCATTTGGCATGAGCATTGGAACAGTGTGCGGACTAACTGAGCGAGGACCTTTTTCGCGCAAGATGTCATATTGATCAAGCATGGTGATAACTCCACCGATACCTGATGCGATGACAACTCCAAGACGTTCCTTATCAACTTCTGGAGTACCTGCATCAGCCCACGCTTCGCGCGCTGCGATCATTGCAAATTGTTCTGAACGATCAAGGCGACGCATCTCAACGCGCTCCATGACTTCACTTGGATCAACTGCGACCCGCGCGGCAAACTTCACTGTCGAAACTTCGGTCCACTCTTCATTAAGAAGGCGTGCACCGCTCTTGCCAGCAAGTAGGGCAGCCCAAGTAGATGGCACATCTCCTCCGAGGGGAGTTGTTGCACCAAGACCTGTAACTACAACGCGGGTTCTATTACTCATCTTTATATGACTACTTTGCAGCGCTTACGATGAAGTTAACAGCATCTCCGACGGTGCCCATCTTTGTAACTTCCTCATCAGGAATCTTTACGCCGAACTTCTCTTCTGCAGCAACAACAACTTCAACCATGCTGAGTGAGTCAACTTCTAGATCATCGCTGAAGCTCTTTGACATTTCGATCTTGCTTGCATCTACGCCAGCAACTTCTACAACGATCTCTTTAATTCCTGCAAGTACTTCATCTTGTGTTAGTGCCATTTTTATTTATCTCTTTTCTTATTTGGGTTGAGGAGGTAATTCCACGACTTGACCGGCGTAAACCAGTCCAGCCCCGAATCCGATCAGTAGTGCATTTTTGCCATGTAAATCTGGGTGTTCCGCGAGGAGTGCGTCCATCGCGAGTGGGATAGATGCCGCTGAGGTGTTACCTGTGGTGCGAATATCGCGGGCCACAATCACGCTATCTGGAAGATCCATCGACTTGGTGAGTGAATCAATGATGCGCTCATTAGCTTGATGGGGGATGAAAGCAGCGATATCACTTGGTTGTAGACCTGTATTGGCGATGATCTCCTTGCCAATCTTTGCTACTTCATAGACGGCCCAACGGAAAACTTTCTGTCCCTCTTGGTGGATAACTGGCCAGGAGGTTGCTGCGAGATCTGAACCAGGCTTGTAGGCAATCCATGATGGAACCATTGCAATTGCTTCACGGTTCTCAACATCAGAACCAGACATCGTGGGTCCGATTCCGACGGTCTCAGATGGTCCAACGATGACAGCGCCAGCGCCATCAGCAAAGATAAAAGAGGTAGCGCGATCATCGAGGTCAAGGAAGTCAGATATCTTCTCCCCGCCGATAACCAAGACGTACTTTGCAGACCCGGAACGGATCATGTCGTTGGCAAGCCCAAGGCTGTACGAGAAACCAGCGCACGCAGCTCCAACGTCGAATGCGGCGGCACCCTTGATATCCAAACGCTGAGCAACTTCTGTTGAAGCGCTAGGAGTTTGGTATGGGTAGGTGATGGTTGCAAAGATAATTGTGTCGATTTCTTGCGCCTTGATTCCAGCGCGAGCAATCGCAATCTCAGCGGCTGCAACTGCCATATCAGTGACTGATTCATCCTCACGAGCCCAGTGGCGAGTTTGGATACCAGTGCGCTGTTGGATCCATTCATCAGATGATTCGATGCGATCTACAAGTTCAGAGTTAGGAACGACGCGCTCCGGGCGATATGCGCCAACAGAGAGGATGCGAGCATTCTGAGTCGGGGTCTTAAATGTCAGAGCCATTAGTTTCCACCCTTTGATTTCCCAGAATGTGTAAGCGCGAATTCGCGAGCTGCTGAAATATCTTCAGGTGTTTTAAGTGCAAAGAGTTCGATCCCTGGTTGGGCGCGCTTGACCAAACCGGTCAGCGTTCCGCCAGGTGCAACTTCAATCACGCCAGTAACGCCTTGCTCAGCCAGAGTCTGCATGCACAAATCCCATCGCACGGGGCCAGAGACCTGACCGACGATGCGAGCCACGAGCTCATCACCGCCCGTAATGATTGCACCATCTCTATTAGAAATCACTGGTGCTACCGGATTTGTTACTGAAATCTCGCGAGCAGCATCTGCCAGCGCTGTGACTGCTGGCTGCATGACGCTGGTATGGAAAGCGCCAGAAACTTGAAGGGGGCGCACGCGCGCGCCAGCAGGAGGGTTCTCTGCAAGTTGGGCTAAGGCATCGAGTGCGCCAGCAGCCACAATCTGACCGCCACCGTTCTCATTAGCTGGGGTAAGGCCAAGAGCTAAGAGCGCTTCAACTACAACTTCGCGCTCACCGCCCAAGACCGCAGACATTCCCGTGTTGCTGCCAGTGGCTGCAGCGGACATCGCACGACCACGGACATTTACTAAGGAAAGAGCGGAATCTCCGTCAAAGGCACCTGCGATGCTGGCAGCGGTGATCTCGCCAACAGAGTGTCCGGCATAAAAATCAAAAGAGATGTTCTGGTCACCGAAAGCTTGAGCGAAAGAGATTAGCCCTGCGGTTACTAGTAGTGGTTGTGCGTGAGA
>CAIZHC010000104.1 GCA_903932705.1 uncultured Actinomycetes bacterium
ACGCTGGCAAGGGCTTTTCTTTTCATATGAGAATCCTAAGGTTTGAGACTGAGAACTTTCTGACTCAAACCTGAGAGAAAGTGCAGAATCTAGAGAATCAACGTATCTGTTGCTGAGCGCGCTTTGTGAGGTCTGTGATTATTGAGGGAGCTGCATTATTTAATTTCTGATAAATCTCGCTCTTTGGAATATTGGAATGAGCCCAACCCCAAGGAGTTATGAGTAAGAGGTGAGCGAAGATCAGAAGGCCGACGAGTGCGCGCAAGAGTGAGAAGGCAGCGCCAAGGAGTGAGTCCAACCATTTAAATGGGCCAAAGAGAATCTTGGAATGGAATAACTTTCCAACACTTCTGAGGAGGGCTTCACCAATAGCGGAGGCGATTGTGACGGCGAAGAAGAGATAGAAGAATTTTGAAACTCCGTGAGAGTGGAAGTAGTGAAGACCAAGGGCCAAGCCGGCAAGTCCACCACCGATGTAGCCGACGACGCTAAAAATCGTCGCTAGAAATCCTGCTTTATATCCTTTTATGAAACCGAGTAGAGCTACAACTATAAAAACTAAATCAACCCAATTTTTCACAGCTTAACCTTTAAATATTTCGTAACCTCAGATTTCAACTGGGCTGTAGAGGTGATTACCCCAATCTGCTTGTAGACGACTTTGCCGTTGGCATCGATAAACCACGTTACTGGAACCCCCAAGCCAAAGATGCCTCGGGTCACACTTGTAACATCAAAGAGAATTGGCCAGGTCATCTTCTTCTTAAGGACGAAATCCCTACCGGCCTGCATATTTCGCTCTTCAACATCTATTCCTACAATCGCAACCTTGTGTAGGGCTTGCAGTTCAAGGAAGTGCGGGATCTCTTGATTACAAGGTTCACACCATGAGCCAAAGACATTGACCACCACAGGTCCTTTAATGCTCTGGTAGAGCACCTTTGACTTGTTATCCAAGCAAGGCAGCAAAATCCCTTTAACTATTGATTTATTTCTGGCAATCGAAGAGCAACTGGCGACTGTGCCCGTAGATGCATGGGCGACGCTAGGAGAGAGAATTGCAAGAAGAGTAATAAAGATGAGTGGAAGGTTGCGCTTCACCTGAAATCCTCATCTCCCTTAACTAATTGCAGAGCCTTGATCTTATCCATTTCACCCATCCCATATGAGGGACAGAGTGTGGCTAAGGGACATGCTCCACAAGCCGGCTTGCGAGAGTGGCAGATGCGACGACCATGCCAGATCATTCTCTGGGAGAGATTGGTCCACTCCTTCTCAGGAATTAATTCGCCAACTTCTCTCTCGACAACAACTGGATCTTCTGAATCGCTCCAACCAAATCTACGACTTAATCTTCCGAAGTGAGTGTCGACCGTGATGCCAGGAATTCCAAAGGCATGACCGAGAACAACATTTGCGGTTTTGCGTCCAACACCCGGGAGGGTTACCAACTCATTAAGGTCGGCTGGAACATCCGAGCCATACTCGGTAACTAAGCGTTGACTGAGTGCTTTGATATTTGCAGATTTCGTTCTGAAGAAGCCGAGTGGATGGATGATCTCTTCTAATTCCAATTGTCCAGCGCCGGCCATCTTTTTCGGCGTTCCATATTTTTTAAAAAGAATAGGGGTTACCTGATTGACTCGCTTATCCGTGCACTGCGCGGATAGAACTGTGGCGACGAGGAGTTGAAAGGGGGTCTTAAAATCTAATTCGCATTGCACATCTGGATAACGCTTCGTTAAGGCACGATAGATGGCGCGCGCCTCTTGGCGCTCTTCATCCAAGGTTTCGCGCACCTCTAAAGCCTACGGGAAAGTGAAAGTTAGTTGGGTTGGAGCCTTGGCATTTGAGGTTGTAGGGTCTGCCTTGTGACCCAAAAAGATGACGATCTCATCATCCGCAAAGCCCCATTATTTAGCGCCCTTGACGATGAAGCTGCGCACGAGCTGCGCCAATCGATGGTTGCGCTCAAGCTCAATAAGGGCCAGGTCCTCTTTAAAGAGGGACAAGATGGAGATCGTCTATACGTGGTCGTTCACGGCAAGATCAAGCTCGGAACAACAAGTGCTGATGGCCGCGAAAATTTGCTTTCAATTCTGGGACCTGGCGAGATGTTCGGTGAACTTTCACTCTTTGATCCAGAACCACGTACATCAACCGCAACCGCTGTAACAGATGCAAAGCTGGTTTCACTTGCACACGAAGCAGTTATCGGATTGGTAACAACTAACCCACAGACCTCACTCGAGCTGCTTCGTCGCTTGGCACAACGTTTACGTAAATCCAATGAAATTTTGGCGGATCTCGTATTTGCGGATGTTCCTGGCCGTGTCGCTAAGGCGATTATGGATCTCGGAGAGCGTTTCGGTGTGCAGAAGGATGATGGATTACACGTCAATCACGATCTCACCCAAGAAGAATTGGCACAACTCGTTGGCGCATCACGCGAAACAGTGAACAAAGCGCTTGCCGACTTCGCTGCACGCGGTTGGGTAAAGCTGGAACCGCGCGCTGTTCTCGTTACAGATGTAGAACGAATTACAAAGCGCGGTCGCTAACTTCTCTTCCTAGTTTCAGCCAGAAATTGAACAGGCTGCTCCAGTTGCTAACCCACTCGCTGTCACCAAGTTATTTGCTAACCAGTTCTGCTGAATCAAATACTTAATTGACCCTAGCGTGACGTTGTACTTCGCGCTACCCACAGTGGAAGTAGTTCCAAAGGTCCAAGCGCACTTATCTGCATTCTCTGAACCCACTGAGTCATACCAAGCGTTGAGGAATGGATCTGTAATGGTTTCGTCAATCTCATGCGCGAGAACGCTTGCCATCGCATCAAGGGAGACGCTGTTATTTGGCGAGACTAGCTGCGCTGAACATGCGTTGTAATAGGTTGATGTGAAATCTTGAATTGCAATGTATTGAACATTCTTAAGTGTTGAGGTTGTTCCATATGTATGCCAACCGCAGTACTTAGTTCCAAAACCACTTGTAAGGCGAGTGGTCTTTGCACCTATGTAGATGTAGATAGGCGATGTTCCCGTCGGAACAATCGTTGGGTGAGTTGAGATAAATAAATTGATATCTGTCGCCACATTTGCATCACTCACCGAGGTTGCAGTTGGCACGGTAACGGCTGTGTTGGTTACCCATTGGAGTGATGGAACTGCCTTGCTCTTTGAGGTGAAGTACAAGGAGTTGGTATTGAAAATGTGACCAGGTGCTGAAATCGGATTGGAAGTTGCGCTACCAAGAGAGGTCACGATATTTCCAAGAATGGTGTTCCATCTTGTGATATCCGCTGGCGCCCATGCTCCTACCCAGACTGGGATCAATGAAATCGAACCAGTCATGGTGATGCAGGTAGCGTGGCAGGTGATGGGAGTTGCAGCTGCGCCACCAACGACATATTTTGCGGTTGCTCCGCCTTGGTTCAACGAAGATGCCAGCCCACGTAACCAGTTGACATCGCTATCTTGTTGATCGCTATTGGTGCTTGGTGATGAGTTGGAAGCTGCCGAGGAGCCGCCCTTTACAAGATCTTGCCAGTTGCGGACAGGAAAACCATTTGAGCGAATTCCGGTGGTCTTGAAGTTCTCAGTACTTCCCCCATTTGACTGGCTTGGTTGGTCGGCGTGAACCGGAACAAAGGAAGCCATGGAGAGAGCCAAAACTGAGCATGCCAAAAGAGTGCGTCGAAGAATCATATAAATAGTCTAACAATGAGTAGATAAGACATCTACTCAGACGACCGCTGGGAGCGGATTTAGGCTACTTCTACCGTCAATTCGATCTCGACTGGAGCATCTAATGGAAGTTCGGCCACGCCGAATGCACTGCGAGCATGCTTGCCGTTGGCATCTCCAAAGATGTGGATAAGAACTTCTGAGGCCCCATTTACTACGCCCGGCGCCGCGATAAATCCGGCAACACCATTCACATAGCCAACAACTCGAACCACCTTCACGATGGAATCAACTGGAGCTACAAGCTCAACGGCTGCGAGCGCATTGAGAATGCAGACCTGGGCCATCTCTTTCGCCTGCTCTGGGGTAACTGGACCGCCAACTTTTCCGGTGTATGGAATCTTTCCGTCAACGAGTGGAAGTTGACCGGCGGTGAAGACCAGGTTGCCGGTACGGACTGCTGGCACATATGCAGCAACCGGAAGAGCTGCTACTGGAAGTGTCAGATTTAGTTCAGCGAGTTTTGCGCGAACATCCATTTATGCAACCGCCCTCTTCATGTAGGCAACCAAATTATCTCCGCCACCTGGCGCAGGAATGACTTGTACCAACTCCCAACCTTCAGAACCCCAGTTATCCAGGATCTGCTTAGTTGCGTGAGTAAGCAATGGAACTGTTACATATTCAAACTTGGTCATTAGTTACCTCCTGTGAGCGCGGCTTTCACCAACGCAGATACGGTGCCGCCATCGGCCTTGCCAGCAATCTTTGGAGAAATAATCTTCATTACCTGTCCCATACCTGCAGGACCGCTTGCACCGGTTTCGGCGATAGCAGCGCTGATCAAATCTTTAATCTCTGCCTCTGAGAGTTGTGCCGGTAGATAGGTGATGATGAATTCGCCTTCGAGCTTCTCGCGCTCTGCGCGATCTGGACGTCCACCCTCAGAAAAAGCTTCAGCTGCTTCGCGACGCTTCTTCGCTTCGCGAGAGAGAACGGTAATTAATTCCGGCTCAGTAAGAGTGCGAGCCTCTTTTCCTGATACCTCTTCATTAGTAATAGCGGTTAAGACCATAC
>CAIZHC010000105.1 GCA_903932705.1 uncultured Actinomycetes bacterium
CTCCACCCTGATGATGATCAAGCGGTATATGTAATTTCAATTGCCGCCGAACTCTCCGGAATGCACCCACAGACTTTGCGCCAATACGATCGCATGGGTCTGGTTTCACCAGGACGCGCTTCCGGTCGCGGTCGCAGATATTCTTTACGAGACATTGCATCTCTCCGGAACATTCAACGCTTGGTTGGAGACGGCATAAATCTTGCAGGAATTAAGCGGATTATGGAGCTGGAATCTGCTGTAGCGAATATGGCGCTTGAAGTGGCGAAGCTACGAACAGAAGTTGATGCACTCATGGCATCAAATCCTGCACTTGCAATTGAGAAGCGATCAACTCCAGCTGTCGTAATTTATAAAGAAGAGTAGATAGGGTTTCGCCATGAGTTCACGTGAATCACTTAAGTCAGAGATCCTTAATAAAGCTGTCGTGCACGGCAAGGTAATTCTCTCCTCAGGAAAAGAGGCCGATTACTACGTTGATTTACGACGAATTACTCTTGATTCAGTTGCCGCCCCTCTTGTTGGGGAGGTAATGCTTGAACTCACCAAGGATTGGGATTACGAGGCGGTTGGCGGGCTGACCCTTGGCGCGGACCCAGTTGCAACCGCGATGATGCATGTTGCAGCGAGTAAAGGTCGCAAGCTTGATTCTTTTGTAGTTCGCAAAGCAGAGAAGGCTCATGGCTTACAACGACGCATCGAAGGCCCAGATGTTGTTGGTAAGCGAGTTCTTGCGGTCGAAGATACATCTACGACCGGCGGTTCAGTATTAACAGCAGTCGAAGCCCTTAAAGAGGCTGGAGCCATCGTTGTTGGAGTTGCGGTTATTGTTGAACGCGGCGCCAAAGAGACTGTTGAAGCTGCAGGGTTGGAATATCGCGCGGCGTATCAGTTAGCAGATCTCGGTCTATAAATTTAAATTAGGAGAGGTGCTTGCGACTGCGCCACTCCTTGAAGATCTCCCAGCCAAGTGGAATCACAGTTATACCTGCAATAACTAGAACAATATCTGTCAGATATTTCGAGATGGTATCTGCGAAGGTATTTCCGGCAGCGTATGCACCCCAAATGAGCACCTGAGTCCAGACCAGAGCGCCAAAGATATTCCAGAATGCAAAGGTCTTAAAAGGAACTCGAATGATTCCAGAGAGCGGGTTAATAAGTCCGCGAACCACAGGAATGAAGCGTCCAAGGACGATGGCGCGGCCACGACCATATTTGGTGATGTACTTTTCAGCAGATTTAATCTTGCCAGGATCGAAGAACTTTGAATTTGGCCTGCTAAAAATTTTGATTCCATAGTGCCAACCCAGCCAGTGGCCGAATTGAGAGCCGATGATTGCAGCCAGTGGAGCCCCGACCGCCACAGCAACGATGTGAAGGTGGTGTCCATTGGTGGACCCAATACCTGCGGCGAAGAGGCCAGCTGTAATAAGCAGGGTATCCCCAGGCAGACCAATGATGAGCGGCAAGCCAGTCTCAAGGGCCAAAATGGCAAAAATGATGACCAACGAATAGTTGGAATTGAGGGCTGAGGTAACGCTTATAAAGCTCATAGGGTTACAGGATACCGATTGATGGCGCGAAATTTGTCATAGTCCTTATATATATGTGTAACCTTTCAACCCTTAGAAGGACCTAGAAGGTCAGGAATGCCACCTATCCACTCAACGAGGAGTCAAAATAGTGTCGACAGCCGTTCAAGTAACCGGAACTAATCTGATTTATGTTTATATCGTTCTCGGAGTTTCGCTTCTAGCCCTAGCTATTGCCTACGGGCTTCGGGCGCAAGTGCTAGCTCAATCTGATGGAACAGAGAAGATGAAGGAGATCGCCCTCGCAATTCAAGAGGGAGCGGCTGCTTATCTCAACCGCCAATTCAGAACACTCTCAGTTTTCGTAGCAATCGTCTTTGTGCTTCTTTTTGCACTTCCTGGCCATACCGATATCCGAATCGGTCGCTCAATCTTCTTCCTCATCGGAGCGCTCTTCAGCGCCTCGGTTGGATACAACGGAATGTGGCTCGCCGTTCGCGCAAATGTGCGCGTTGCAGAAGCCGCCCGTCAGCGCTCAGCTGAGAACGCCGTAAAGATCGCCTTCCGTACCGGTGGCGTAGTTGGCATGACAACTGTTGGCCTTGGTCTACTCGGTGCCTCACTTGTCGTAATTATTTATCGCGAAAACGCTCCAGAAGTTCTCGAAGGTTTCGGCTTTGGTGCCGCGATGCTCGCGATGTTCATGCGCGTTGGTGGCGGAATCTTCACCAAAGCAGCTGACGTTGGAGCTGACCTTGTAGGTAAGGTCGAACAAAATATTCCTGAAGATGATCCTCGTAACGCTGCAACAATCGCTGACAACGTCGGTGACAACGTCGGTGACTGTGCAGGTATGGCCGCTGACCTCTTTGAATCATATGCAGTTACCTTGGTTGCAGCACTTATTCTTGGTAAAGCCGGTTTCGGTGACGCAGGTCTTATCTATCCTTTGATCGTTCCAGCAATTGGAATCATCACCGCAATCATCGGTGTATTTATCACTCGACTTCGTTCGACAGATCGCTCTGCAATGCAGGCAATCAATCGCTCATTCTTCTTGTCAGCAATCATCTCTGCGGTCTTGGTCGGTTTCGCAACATTTACATACCTACCTGGCTCAATGAAGTTGTTAACTGGACTTGATGCAGCACACACAGCAAGTAATGTAAATCCACGCATCCTTACTTACGGTGCAGTGTTGATTGGAATTGTTCTTGCAGCTTCAATCCAAATTCTCACTGGCTTCTTTACTGAAATTGGTCGCCGTCCAGTAAACGATGTATCAGCATCATCAAATACTGGTTCAGCGACAGTTATTCTGGCTGGTATTGCAATCGGCTTTGAGTCCGCTGTTTATTCTGCGCTTCTTATCGCAGCTGCCGTATTCGGCGCATTTGTACTCGGACACGGATCCATTGTTCTTAGCCTCTTCGCCATCTCATTGGCTGGTACTGGTTTGCTAACAACTGTTGGCGTAATCGTTGCGATGGACACCTTTGGACCAATTTCAGATAACGCGCAGGGCGTTGCTGAAATGTCTGGAGACGTTCATGGTGAAGGTGCACAGATTCTGACATCACTCGATGCGGTTGGTAATACCACCAAGGCGATTACTAAAGGAATCGCAATTGCGACTGCTGTTCTTGCTGCAACTGCACTCTTCGGCGCATTCACAAATGCAATCCTGAAGGCTGTTGCTGATGCTGGAAAGACTGCAGCAAATCTCAATATTCAATTCCAAGGCATTCTTGATATCGCTAACCCTCGTAACTTGGTTGGCCTCATCATTGGTGCATCAGTTGTATTCCTCTTCTCTGGTCTCGCAATTAACGCTGTCTCTCGCGCAGCTGGCGCTGTTGTCGTTGAAGTTCGCGAGCAGTTCCGCCTGCACCCTGGAATCATGGATGGAACCGAGAAGCCTGAATACGGTCGAGTAGTAGATATCTGTACTCGTGACTCATTACGCGAACTTGTAGCTCCGGGATTGCTCGCTGTTATGGCTCCCATCGCAGTTGGTTTTGGTCTCGGCGTTGGAGCGCTTGGCGCGTACCTTGCAGGTGCAATTGGAACCGGTACTTTGATGGCGGTCTTCCTTGCTAACGCAGGTGGAGCGTGGGATAACGCAAAGAAAATGGTTGAAGATGGTCACCATGGTGGCAAGGGTTCAGATGCTCACCACGCAACAATTGTTGGCGACACCGTTGGAGATCCATTTAAAGACACAGCAGGTCCAGCCATCAACCCATTGCTCAAGGTGATGAACCTTGTGGCGCTCTTGATTACACCAGCAATCGTCTCCTTCTCACTCAAGGGGCATGCAGTTGCTAGTGGAGTTATCGCAGCACTCGCAGTTGTAGTTATCATCTACGCTCTCATCAGGAGTGCAAAAGCTGGAACAGTTATCGCATAGCCGCGAAATAGTTCTAGTAACAGTGAGGGCATAGAGCTCTCTCTTTCCTAAAGAGCTCGAGGAGTTAATTAATTTGGGCATCAAGCTAGTTATCGTGGAGTCCCCTGCGAAGGCGCGCAAGATTGGCGCTTTCCTGGGGGATGACTACGTAGTTGAAGCTTCGGTTGGCCATATTCGAGATCTCCCCCAACGCGCAGCAGATATCCCTGCGGAGTACAAGAAGATTGCATGGGCTAAAGAGGGCGTCAATATTGAAGAGGATTTTGCTCCTCTCTATGTGATTAACCCTGATAAGCGCGCCAAGGTCAATGAACTCAAAGCGCTTATGAAAGATGCAGACGAACTTATTCTGGCTACCGATGAGGACCGCGAGGGCGAAGCAATCGCCTGGCACCTTATTGAGGTCCTCCGCCCCAAGATTCCAATTAGCCGCATGGTCTTCCATGAAATTACCAAGGAGGCGATTCAAGAGGCTGCGAAAAATACTCGCGATCTTGATTATCGCTTGGTAGATGCGCAAGAGACCCGTCGCGTACTTGATCGCCTTTATGGCTATCGCCTCTCCCCAGTTCTTTGGAAGAAAGTTATGCCGCGCATTAGTGCTGGCCGAGTCCAATCGGTTGCGACGCGGTTGATCGTTGAGCGCGAACGTGAGCGAATGGCATTCATCTCATCTTCTTGGTGGGATCTCAAGGCTGAAACAGATCAGAATTTCACTGCACGCCTCATCGCGTTGGATTCAAAGCGCGTTGCTACAACAAATGACTTTGATGAACTTGGCGGCTTGAAAGAGAGATCTACAAAGAATATTTTGCTCCTCGATGAAGCCGGCGCTCGCGAATTAACACAGAGCCTTCTTGGAACAGCGCTTACCGTTAAAAGCACGGAAGAGTCTCCACGCACCGAAAGGCCAAAAGCACCTTTCACAACATCAACTATGCAACAAGATGCTGGCTCAA
>CAIZHC010000106.1 GCA_903932705.1 uncultured Actinomycetes bacterium
TCGCTTCTTCTTTCTCTTTTTTTGCTCGCTCTTTATTCTTTTTGCCCGTGCGCGAGCTACCTTCAGCCTCAATCGAGTCAAATGTATCGACGCGCAAGTCATCCCGCTTCTTGCGCCATAATTTCATAGCAGAAAAGTAACAGTATGTCGACAGAATTAACGATTTTTTGAACTTTTGGCTCACTGGGAAACTTTCGCCACATAACTACTATTGCGGAATGAAACTAGACTTTTTGTACTCAGTGGAACGAGAATTTGAGGCTTCCATCGAGGAAATCTGGGAAGTTTGGACCAAGGCAGAAGATTTGGAAAATTGGTATCACCCCACGGATTTAAGAAATGTTCCCGGGCTTACTACCTCAGAACCGAAAATGGGTGGAAGGTGGTCAGTGGCCGTCGCGGTTCCTGAGCACAATTTTGTCGCCTACTTCTACGGAATCTATATTGAAGTGGATTTTCACGAGAAACTTGAGCACACCATGCTCTACACGCAGTCGCTTGAGGAGTTTGAAGCTAAAGACCTTAATAAGGATTTTCACAAGGTGATCGTGGAGTTCCGCGAGCACGGCACAAAAGCTTGGGTGAAGTTTTCTCACTTTGGTGAACTCCCGGAAGGTGAACCAGCTCGAGCAAAGGCTGGCATGGAGAGCTACTTTGATTCACTTGCACATTATTTGAACGAGAAATAACGGCCACAGAAGGTTAAATAAATGCTGACAGTTAAATTTAGCGGAGAGATCATTTACTGGCGTGGGCCAGCACCTTTCTTCTTTCTCCCCACTCCCGCAAAGCAGTCGAAAGAAATAAGAGCTGTATCGAATCGACTTACATATGGCTGGGGATGTATTCCCGTTACGGCAAGAATTGGCGAAACCGAGTGGACGACAGCCCTTATCCCCCGGGAGGGCGCTTACATGGTCCCCATCAAAAAGGTGATTCGCGAAAAACTAGGATTAGATGATGGAGTAAAGACTTCAATCATCTTGGAATTCGAAGAGAAGCCTTAATTCGCTGGAAGAATCTCCGCAAGAAGTGCTTCTACTCGACCCTTTATGTCATCGCGAACTGTGCGCACAAACTCGAGATCTTGACCAGCAGGATCTTCTAAAACCCAATCCTCATACCGCTTTCCGGGGAATATTGGGCATGCATCGCCACATCCCATTGTGATGACAGCATCTGATTCGAAGACCGCTTCAGTTGTCAAAATCTTTGGTTGCTGGTTTGAGATATCAATTCCAACTTCCTTCATCGCTTCAACCGCAACTGGGTTGATTGAATCTTTCGGTGCAGAACCTGCAGAAAGAACTTCAACTCGATCTCCTGCGAGTTCGCGCATAAAGCCCGCGGCCATTTGAGAGCGACCTGCATTATGTACGCAGACAAAGAGAACCGCCGGCTTCTTTGAATTTATTGACATTACTTGGACTCCTTTGATGTTGTACCTAAATAATTTCCAAGAAGCGATCCCAAGAGCGCTCCAAGTAGTTGTGCGAGTACGAAACCTGCGACAGACTGCAGAGCAATACCGCTAAAAGTATTTGTGAATCCTCGCGCCAAAGTGACGGCAGGGTTTGCAAAAGATGTAGAGGAAGTGAAGAAATAAGCGCTTCCGATCCAGCCGGCTAAAACAACGGGAGCGAGCGCTAACTTATTTTCACCTCGCAATATTTGAATCAGAAAAAGTAATCCAGCGGTTGCAATAACTTCACCGAGCCAAAGGTTTGCACCGGTACGAACGTGATGCGATTGAAATAGAGCAGGATTCTTAAACATCAGGTTTGCCAGGATGGTGCCAAGCACTCCCCCAGAAAATTGAGCGACTATGAAAAGTGATGCCTCATTGAAACTAATTCGCTTCTGACCTAGTTCACTCAGCGTGACAGCCGGATTGAAATGAGCGCCGCTAATCGGGTCGAGTACCAGGATCAATATTCCGAGAGCTAGAACTGTCGAAAGAGTGTTAATGAGTAGATCGACTCCTCGGTCTGCACTCAGGTTTGTTGCCATCGTCCCCGAACCCACGACGACCGCCACGAGAGTGCAGGTTCCAAGAAACTCTGCAGTTAACTTACGAAGCATTGATTAAGACTTCTTTTTAGCAGCAGGGAGTTGTGCAGCAGCATGGGTCGCACTTGCAGACCTGGCACTTGCAACCGATTTCGATATCTTGAGCCATTTTTTCCTCCTATTGATGTTTGTCAATGCGTAAATTAGCGTTCATATTGATGGTTGTCAATGTATGCTTATGGCATGTCGGTTCCACTTACGCTCACCAAGTCCCCCGCGGACCTGCCTTTACTTGCGACGCAGTTCAAAGCTCTTGGTGATTCGACGCGTCTGGAACTCATGATCAACGTCGCCTCAAGTTCCGGCGCTGAAGCTTGTGTATGTGACCTGACCCCAGATACCGGCCTTACTCAAGGAACTGTTAGTCACCATCTACGGATTCTGGTTGAAGCCGGACTTTTGGAGAGGGCGCAAAGAGGCAAGTGGGCGTATTACTCCCTGACCCAACCTGCACGTGAGATTTTAAGTTCAATGAACATCACAATTCCTATCAAAACTATCACTGAAGCAAACTGCTAATTCATTGACATAGGAACACTTAACATTTAAGTTAAGTGTTGATGAAAGCGCAAACGGATTCAGATAATCTCGATTTAGTTTTCGATGCACTAGCAAGTGTGCATCGACGCGAGATTTTGCACACCCTCAGCCTGCAACCGGCTTCCATCAGCGATCTTGCAACGCAGCGGGATCTCTCACTTCAAGCGATACACAAACACATCAACCTGCTTGTAGAAGCTGGCATGGTCACTCGCAAGAAGTCAGGACGGGTTACCTTCTTGACTCTCAATCGCGCATCGATGCGGGGAATTCAGAAATGGATAAACCAATTTCAAGCTCACTGGGATGGACCGCAGGAGAGTCTTGAAAATTATGCGCAGACCGTTGAATTCAAAAAACAACTTAAATCACTCACTAAGAAGAAGGAGAAGAAGTGAAGAAATTTCTATTTGTTTACAACGCAAGCCCTGAGCCAGGAACTGAAACAGATCAGGATTGGATGAACTGGTTTGGAACAATTGGAGCAAATCTCGTAGATGTTGGGAATCCCTTTAACGGAGGAAAACTCGTCAAAGGCGGCGAAAGTAGCGAATTAAGCTCATTTGATGACTTTGTTGGAGGTTATTCGCTTATCAACGCGGCCGATATTGATGAAGCTATTGAGATAGCAAAGGGCTGCCCAAGCGCTGCAGGAGTGCGCGTATTTGAAGCAATCCCTATGTAACCCACCTCGGCTTACCGAAGTAGAATTCGCGTAAGTCAAGGGAGTCGTAATGAAGGCTTTGCGCAAAATCGATCAGGCACCTGGATTCACTCTGGTCGATATGCCAGAGCCTTCACCTAATTCTAGAGAAGTAA
>CAIZHC010000107.1 GCA_903932705.1 uncultured Actinomycetes bacterium
GACCTTGAGCGTCGCCGCATCTCACTCTCACTCAAGCAAGCAAATGAAGGCCATGAAGTTGAGATTGAAGCTTTCGATCCAACTCAATATGGAATGCCTGCTCGTTATGATGCTGAAGGTAACTTCATCTATCCAGAAGGCTTCGATGCTGACTCACAAGAGTGGCGTCCCGGCTTTGAAGCGCAACGCGAAGAGTGGGAGCGTCAATACGCTGAAGCTCAGAGCCGCTTCCTCGCACACAAGAAGCAGAAGGCAGAAGCTAAAGCTGCCGATGCTGCAGCAACTCCAGCCGATGAGGTTGCTGAGTAACTGCACACCTACAGTTCAAGGCCCTGACGTTAAGTCGGGGCCTTTTACATTTCTTAGCTTTTTAATTTCTCCATAGTGCCTAGCCATACCCCGATGGGTAGGCTTACCGCGTGCTTCTCGTCGCGTTAACAGGTGGAATCGGATCCGGGAAATCTCTGGCTGCCGAGTATTTTGCTGCCTGCGGGGCTGAGGTCATCGACTTTGATCAACTCGCCCGTGATGTTGTAGAGCGTGGCACTGAGGGGTTTGAGGAGATACTCGTTCGTTTTGGCGATGAGGTCCTGCGCGAGGGCAACCTCGATAGAGCTAAATTGGCTGAGATTGTCTTCAATGACGATATCGCCCGCAAGGATTTAGAGGCGATCACGCATCCAAAGATTCGAGCCGCCTTTGATGCCATCGTGGCCGAGCTGCTGCCAGAAGATATCCTCGTTAGCCAAATTCCTCTCCTAGCGGAGAGCGAGCATCCCTATGCCTTTGACTTCGTGGTGACTGTCAGTGCTAGCGAGGAAACTCGGCGGGCAAGACTCATCCAACGCGGAATGAAGGATTATCAAGTGACGATGCGAATGAAGGCGCAGGCTACAGATGCCCAGCGCGAGGCGATTGCCGATGCAGTGCTTATTAATGAGGGCAGTGAAGATGATCTGCTGCGCCAAGTCGAAAACCTCTATGAAGATCGACTCTTTCCAGCCAGGTTGGGGATGTAATGCGCCCAGTGACTGATCTGCAGCGCAAGGTAAAACCATTTGAAGTAATTAGTGAGTACACACCATCAGGTGATCAGCCAACGGCGATAGCCGAGCTTACTGCGCGGATCGAAGCAGGGGAGCAGGATGTAGTTCTGCTCGGTGCCACCGGTACTGGAAAATCCGCAACAACTGCCTGGTTGATCGAGAAGTTGCAACGCCCAACTCTTGTTCTTGCACCCAATAAAACTTTGGCGGCTCAATTGGCCAATGAGTTTAAAGAGTTATTGCCTAACAACGCAGTTGAGTATTTTGTTTCTTACTATGACTATTACCAACCTGAAGCCTATGTGCCGCAATCAGATACCTTTATTGAGAAGGATTCTTCCGTAAATGAAGAGGTAGAGCGCCTGCGTCACTCAGCGACTAATTCCTTATTGACGCGACGAGATGTAATTGTTGTAGCAACTGTCTCTTGTATCTATGGTCTTGGTACACCGCAAGAGTATGTCGATCGAATGATTCGGTTGCGAGTGGGAGAATCAATCGAGCGCAATCAACTTCTGCGCCGCTTTGTGGATATTCAATATAAGCGTAACGATATGGCCTTCGAGCGCGGAACCTTCAGAGTTCGTGGAGACACCATTGAGATTATTCCGATGTATGAAGAGCATGCGATTCGTATCGAGATGTTCGGCGATGAGATCGAAAAGATTATGACTCTTCATCCGCTCACTGGTGAGATCATCAATGATGAGACCGAGATGTACATCTTCCCGGCCTCTCACTACTCCGCGGGCGATGAGACTATGAAGCGCGCCATCGTCGCTATCAATGAGGAGATGGAAGAGGCAGTCACTAAATTTGAGAAGGCTGGAAAACTCCTCGAAGCCCAGCGCCTTCGCATGCGAACCACCTTTGATATTGAGATGATGCAGCAACTTGGTTTTTGCAGCGGCATCGAGAATTACTCTCGCCATATAGATGGCCGCGAAGGTGGATCGCCACCTAACTGTTTACTCGATTACTTTCCAGAGGATTTCCTCGTAGTTATCGACGAGTCCCATGTAACTGTTCCTCAAATTGGTGCAATGCACGAGGGCGATGCCTCTCGCAAGCGCACCTTGGTGGAACATGGATTTCGACTTCCCAGCGCGATGGATAACCGCCCGCTTCGCTTTGATGAATTTCTCACTCGTAAAGGTCAGACCGTTTACCTCTCTGCAACTCCCGGCAAGTATGAGATGGAGAAGGTGCAGGGAGATGTTGTTGAGCAGGTCATTCGCCCAACGGGATTGATTGATCCAGCAATTATTCTCAAGCCGATTAAGGGTCAGATTGATGATCTCTTGGCAGAGATTCGGCTTCGAGCCGAACGCAATGAACGAGTACTCGTTACGACGCTCACCAAAAAGATGTCAGAAGATCTCACTGATTATCTACTTGGCTTGGGAATTCGAGTTCGCTACTTGCACTCAGAGGTAGATACCTTGCGAAGAGTTGAATTACTTCGAGAGTTGCGAAGCGGTGAATACGACGTATTAATTGGTATTAATCTGCTCCGTGAGGGTTTGGATCTACCTGAAGTTTCACTTGTTGCAATTCTTGATGCAGATAAACAGGGCTTCCTTCGTTCCGCAACCTCTCTTATTCAGACGATTGGCCGTGCCGCGCGTAACGTATCGGGTGAGGTACATATGTATGCCGACAGTATTACTCCAGCAATGGCTCAGGCAATTGATGAGACAAATCGAAGAAGAGCGAAACAGGTTGCATACAACTTAGAGAATGGTATTGATCCAACTCCACTGCGTAAGAAAATTGCTGATATCACTGATCTCATCACTAAAGAGGCAGAAGATAGCTTCTCCCTTACCCAGGGCTCGAAGAATAAGGCGAATCAGACACCCGCAATTAACCACCGTAGACCCGCTGGTGTCTCCCTACCGCGACAAGAGTTACTCGCTCTCATAGAATCCCTCACTGATCAGATGAGATCTGCGGCCGCAGAATTGCAATTTGAATTGGCGGCACGCTTGCGCGACGAATTGCGTGATCTCAAGCGCGAACTACGAGGTATGGAGGAGGCAGGGGTATGAGTACAGACCGCCTCATTATTCGCGGAGCACGCGAGCACAACTTGAAGGATGTATCACTCGATCTTCCAAGAAATGCCCTAATTGTCTTTACGGGCCTCTCGGGCTCTGGAAAGTCCTCACTGGCCTTCGACACTATCTTTGCTGAAGGGCAACGCAGATACGTTGAATCCCTATCTGCTTATGCACGACAATTCTTGGGTCAGATGGATAAGCCCGATGTTGATTTCATCGAAGGACTTTCACCAGCTGTTTCTATTGATCAAAAATCCACGAACCGTAATCCACGTTCCACGGTCGGAACGATTACTGAGGTGTACGACTACCTCCGTCTTCTCTTCGCTCGCGCTGGTCGACCTCACTGCCCTAACTGCGGAAAAGCTATTGCCCGCCAGACTCCGCAGAACATTGTTGACCAAATTCTTGCGTTGGAAGAGGGCGTTCGTTTTCAGGTTCTGGCTCCAGTTATTAGAGAGCGTAAGGGCGAATTTGTTGATCTCTTCACCGATTTCACAACACAGGGCTTTTCCCGCGCCAGAGTTGACGGCACTGTCTACTCCTTAACCGAGGTCCCAAAACTCAAGAAGCAAGAGAAGCACACAATCGAAGTTGTGGTGGATCGCCTGGCTGTAAAGAAGGAATCCAAGTCACGCATTACGGATTCCATTGAAACTGCTCTCAAGTTAGCTAGTGGCGTTGTAGTTCTTGATTTCGTAGATGCGCCTGCAACTGATCCTGAGAAAGAGCGAATCTTTAGCGAACATATGGCTTGCCATGATTGCGGACTTTCATTCGAAGAGATGGAGCCACGTTCCTTCTCCTTCAACTCACCATTTGGAGCTTGCCCAGATTGCACCGGTATTGGCACACGTTTAGAAGTTGATCAGGAGCTCGTTGTTCCCGATGATTCACTCTCCCTCAATGAGGGAGCTATCGCGCCTTGGGCAGGTGGCCACTCCTCTGAATATTTCACTCGATTACTCCAAGGTCTAGCCGATGAGATCGGATTCTCTATGGATAAGCCATGGAGTAAGTTGACGCAGAAGGCGCGCGACGCAGTTCTCTACGGCTCAGATTATGAAGTACATGTTAAATACAAGAATCGCTATGGCCGCGTCCGAAATTACTCCACCGGATTTGAAGGAGTTCTCGGATTTATCGAGCGCAAGCACTCCGAAACTGACTCTGACTTTAGCCGCGAAAAGTACGAAGCGTATATGCGCGAAACTCCATGCCCAGTGTGTAAGGGTGCACGCTTGAAGCCAGAGGTATTGGCAGTCACCTTAGGTGGCAAGAATATTTGGCAGATCTGTGAACTCTCAATTGCAGATTGCGCAGTTTTCTTAAAAAAGATCTCGCTCAATGCCAGAGAGAAGAAGATTGCCGACCGCGTTCTTAAAGAGGTGCACGCCAGACTCGGTTTCTTGCTTGATGTGGGATTGAACTATCTCTCTCTTGAACGTCCTGCGGCAACGTTATCTGGGGGAGAGGCGCAACGGATTCGCCTTGCTACTCAAATTGGCTCTGGATTAACAGGAGTTCTCTATGTTCTAGATGAGCCCAGCATCGGTCTGCATCAGCGCGATAATCGCAGATTGATTGAGACGCTCACTCGTCTGCGCGACCTCGGCAATACCTTGATCGTTGTTGAGCATGATGAAGACACTATTCGTATCGCTGATTGGATCGTTGATATTGGCCCTGGTGCTGGTGAGCATGGTGGAAAGGTTGTCTCCTCGGGAGATTACAAGGCGCTTATCTCTGCGCCGGAATCGATTACTGGTGATTATTTGGCTGGTCGTCGCTTTATTCCAATTCCAGAGACGCGCCGCCCGGGTGATCCCAAGCGCACCTTGGTGGTTAAAGAGGCGAAAGAGAATAACCTCAAGAGTATTAGCGTCAC
>CAIZHC010000108.1 GCA_903932705.1 uncultured Actinomycetes bacterium
AAAAGAATTACTCCAGAGATGAGGAAGGTGCTTGTGCCTAAGTTAAATCCGGTGTGCTTGGTTAGGCCTTGCGAGAGTACGGCCCAGGGAGAATTTCCGGTGTGAGACTGAATTAAGCATGCTTCGCCTAAGCCAAAAATGAATAGCCCGAAAACCAAAATAGCCACACGAGACGGGTTTAGATCCCAGCGGTTCTTGGCCGTCCAACTTGCTCTTGGAATAGTGCGATGTGGACGCAAGAATCCCGCTACCGAATTGAGGAAGGTCATTAAATATTAATTAAAGAAGGCGATGATTGCGCCTGCGATAGTTAGGTTAATCGCATCATTGGCGGTTTCAATAATCCAGACTTTCAAATTATCTCCACCAAAGAGTCGGTGAGAGAGCGAGGCAAACATGCCAATTCCAACTCCGAGAGCGAAGCCAACCCCTGCCCCATCAAGGATGCCTAGGTTTGGGTTGTGGTTTTGCAGTGAGGTAACGATCAGTCCAATGGTTAAAGTTTGGACTAGTACGCCAATTGCCGTACCACCAAATAGCAGTGCGGGCTTGTTTCGATTGGCCGGTAGCTCTCCATTTGCGAAGCCACGTTCTTTCATCCAGATCGGGTAGAAGGTCTTTGGTCCGAACCAAATTCCACCACTGACGAATGAGACAACAAATGCGATTAGCACCCCAAAGATGTTCAAGCCAGAAAATGTCATGAAAAAAGTCTAGGGGAACGCTTATCGTTTCTGTTGAACATTATTTAAGATGGCATCATGAATTTACAACGATTTTTGCTCTCCGTTATTGACGACGGCTCGGTAGTGGATGGCCCGGAAGTCATGCCGGCAATCGACCTTTTCAACGAGAAATTACGAGAAAATGGCCACTGGATCTTCGCATGGGGGCTTCACTCTCCCGAACATTCCTACTTAGTGGATAACCGAGGAGGCCGAGCTCTCGAAGAACAAGGCTCACTCATTCCATACGTAGATGGCTCCGAGTACATCTCAGGAATATGGCTGATACAAGCAGAGTCATTAGAGCTCGCACTAGCACTCGCGGCCGAGGGATCGCTCGCTTGTAATCGAAAGGTTGAAGTAAGACCCTTTCATTAATGCATAGGAGTTAGAACCCTTATGATTTTCACATGGCAAAGAAAGTGGTTTCAAAGCATCCTGCAATAGAGGGAGAATCGGATCCAACAAAATACGAAGCCCTTGATGGTGAGTGGCGCAAGATTGGGCTTGCTGCCCCAGCGCGCAGAGCGCTTGTTGATGCGAAACTATATAAAGTTTCAGATTTAAGAAAAATTTCGCTCTCGGACTTAAATAATCTTCATGGAATGGGAAAGTCTGCAATTGCGAGGTTGAGTGCAATTATGGAAGCGAAGAAGATTCGCTTTCGTTAAAAGTTTTGCAGCTTAAGGTAGGAAGTATTTTCCGTACTTAAAGACGATTGCAATTCCTAAGAAACAATAGATGAATGTGTAAGCAACTCGTCCCCAGCCTTTGTTGAGGAAGTTGACGAACTTCTCATGTCGCTCTGGTGAAAGTTGCCAAGTATTTTCCATGATATTTATTCGCGACATAGTTGAGAAGACAGTGATGGTTGAAGCGGTAACCAAGAGGCACCATGGGCAAAACGCCTTGATTACAAAGAATGATTGAGAGAGCAACCAGAGAGCGAAGATCAAACCCGCTGCATAAACAACATGTGCGGTACGCAAGAACCAGCGAGGGAAGGCAACTAAACCAAGACCTGCAACCGCCACAGCAATGACTACTGGTTCGGTCATAAGTCCAAGGAAAGCATTTGGGAATCCCAAGAGATGGGACTGCCAAGAACGAGCTACCTTGCCGCAAGAGACAACGGCATTTACATCGCAGGAGAGCTTGCCGCTGGGATTGGCTGCCAATTTAACAGCGTCGTAAGAGAGTACGAGGGAGGCGATAAGACTTAGGGTAGATGAGACAAACATGGCCACATAGGTCTTGCGGTAAACCCGGAGTCTTTCGATTGTTCCTGTTTCACTCATGGCGCGAGTTTACTGGTTTAGCGCTGAGGGCAAGGCTTGAAGTAGAGAGAAACTGCCCACACTGGGGGTAACCCCATGATTTTTTGGCAGGGGAGCGCCATTGTTGGCGTATGTGCAGATTGAGCATCCTTAGGGCATTAGGCAACGCTCGCGTGAAAGGATGCACTCACCATGGCTAATTCTCAGGATCGTAAAAAACCAATTCGGCGCGCTCTTAAGAGATGGTTTTCACCACTCATTACCGCTAAACCATGGCTACAAACAATTCATCTTTTGATGGATCTTCCCATCGGAATTGCCACATTCACATTCGCAGTTACCTTCCTTTCAGTAAGTGGTGGCTTGGTTGTTACGCTCATTGGGATACCGCTTCTGGCGGCTTCGATTTTGGCTGGACGGCTGATTGCGGGTTTAGAGCGTCAACGCTCCTTAATTTTTTTGGGGGAGGAGTACCCAAAGCCATCCCAATTCGATTTTAAGGATCCTTCACTCAAGACTTTGTGGGCGGCGCTTAGAGATGTACAGGGTTGGAAGGGATTGGTTTATGCAGTTGTCGCCCTCCCACTTGGAATTTTCAATTTCACTATTGCAGTTACCATCTGGACGATTGCATTATCTTTTACTTTCGCACTTCTAGCTCTTCCGTTTCTTCCTCATGACGGAATTCAGATTATTCACTTCCAGGCAGGCAATCATCATTGGAATCACATTCCCTGGCACCAACTTTCTGGGTGGGCACAGTTTGGAATTAGTTTGGGATTGATGTTGCTTGGCATCTTTCTTCTTGGTCTCACAACACGCGTCATTGCGTTACTAACAAAGTTGAAGCAAGCGATTGTTGGAACATTATGTGGTCCGAGCAAGCAAGAAAAACTTCATCAAAGAGTGAATGCGCTAGAAGAGAGTCGATCTGCTTCTGTAACAGGTGCGGCAAATGACCTTCGTCGGATTGAACGCGACTTGCACGATGGTGCTCAGCAACATTTGGTGAGCGTTGCGATGCAACTTGGAATTGCTAAAGAGAAGTTGGCTGATGGAAGCAATCCAGAAGTTGCTGAACTTATTGAAACGGCTCACAAAGATGCCAAGGATGCAATCGCAGAACTTCGCAATTTGGTTCGAGGTATTCATCCCACAGTGTTAACCGATCGCGGCTTGGATGCAGCTATCTCCGCACTCGCTGCCAGATCTCCGATTCCGGTGCAGGTTAGTTATGAATTGACTGAACGTCAGGCGATGACTGTTGAGGCGACGGCTTATTTCGTTGTTGCAGAGGCTCTCACAAATATTGCAAAACATAGCCACGCCAGCTCAGCACAAGTTCGCGTTTACCTCAAAGAAGGAGTTGTTGTCATTGAGGTAAGGGATGATGGAAGAGGTGGAGCCTCGGAAGGTTCCGCAGGAGGTCTCCGTGGACTTCATGATCGAGTTCGAAGCGTCGAGGGTAAAATGGAGCTCTCAAGTCCGGATGGCGGACCAACAAAGATGGTGGTTGAACTTCCATGCGAGTAGTAATTGCAGACGACTC
>CAIZHC010000109.1 GCA_903932705.1 uncultured Actinomycetes bacterium
ATCTGATGAGGAGTGGAGCGCTTCAGTTAATGCTTCTGTCTCTCAGATTAAGGCAGGGAAGCTCGAAAAAGTTGTGCTTGCAAGAGATGTGATCGCTCATGCAGATAAAGAGATCAATCCTGCGGCTTTGATTCAATCACTTGAAACTGAATATCCATCCACCTGGCTCTTCCTCGTCGATAACCTAATAGGAGCCACGCCAGAGTTACTTGTGAGACTTAGCAAATCGCTCGTTACCTCGCGGGTACTCGCAGGAACCATTCGGCGCACCGGAGATGAGGAGCGGGACTTTGCACTCGCGGGATCTCTCGCGAAATCTTCCAAAGATCTCGAAGAACATGAGTATGCGGTTCGTTCTGTGGCTGAGGCGCTCGAACCTTTTGCCTCTTCCACCAACGTTCCTGATGCACCATTTGTACTTCACCTTCCAAATGTTATGCACTTAGCAACAGATGTCACTGGCGTTATCAATGACAGCGCTTCCAAAGTTGATATATTCAAATTAATTGCAGCTTTGCATCCATCGGCTGCAGTTTGTGGAACACCTACAGATATAGCACGAGATCTCATCACTGAACTTGAATCCATGAATCGTGCTAGATATGCCGGACCCGTTGGTTGGATTGATGCACATGGAGATGGCGAGATGGGAATTGCGCTGCGATGTGGTCAGATTGCAGAAGATCGTCGATCTATCCGATTATTTGCTGGGTGCGGAATTGTTGCTGGATCAAGTGCTGAGCAGGAGCTTGCTGAAAGTCAGGCTAAATTGCTACCAATGCGGAGCGCACTTACAAGGCTCTGAGTAACTTCTCTTAGCTGATCTGCGTTTGTAGAGCGATCTTGAACTTCCACAATCACAAATTTCAGCCCCTTGGCTGGGTGAACAATCGAGCGAATCAGATCAGATGCGCTCTTCACCCTAGTTACCTCAGCTCCGAAGCCAGCAATTACTCTCTCTAAATCTAGATGATGAGGTGTCCCAAATATCTTTTCAAATCCTTCAACTCGTGCCTGAGGTAGGGTGCTGAAGATTCCACCACCATCGTTATCGATTACAAAAATCGTGAGATCAGCTTCTGATGGATTCGCAAGAGCAGATATATCGTGTAGAAAAGTCACATCACCTAAAATCGCAAAGGTGGATTGGAAGTGCTCAGCAATTCCGAAGGCGGTGGAGATGTTTCCATCGATTCCAGCTAAACCGCGATTTGCAAAGGTGTTTACTCCTGAGCGCGGAGCTGCAAATGCTTCGACATCACGGATTGGTCTACTACTTCCGATAAAGAGCGCAGAATCCTCAGGCAAATTCTTAGAAATTGTTGCAATCGCCAGCTGCTCAGACCAATTAAGTGAAAGGTGCTTCTGCGCAATTTCTGTAAGATTTTTCCACTTCGCCAACCAAGCCGAGTTCGGTGAAACGTTGACTTTAGGCAGAGTAAGAAGAACCTGATTTGCTACCCGTTCAGTGTCAATCGATTCAGTTCGAGGATCAATCACGATTACATCAGAGCACTCAGCAATTAGAGAGTTGATACTTCTAGAGAGAGTTGTGCGGCCGATTACAATTATCTGTTCTGGTTTATAGGCGGTGCGAAGTTCAGGGTCGCTAAGAAAAAGCGCGGCATGTGAAATTGATTCTGGAAAAGAAAGTGGATCTTCAGCGATCAGTGGCCAAGAGAGATCTCGAGCCAACTCCGAGATGGCACTCACATCAAAACCAGCTCGATCATGCCCCACGATAAGTAAGCCTTGAGATTTAACTTCAATGGATGATGCCGCCTGGGTAGTGCGCTCCCCACGTGGATGGGGAGCAAGACCGGAAAGCCAATCGCCCTCACCTGTGGGTAGGAGAGGTTCATCAAATTGCACATTGAAATGAACTGGGCCCTCCCCCAGGTGATCGCTGACAACTATCGCAGTTGCAATATCTATGGTTGTAATCGGAGCTAACAATCCATCTTGAATTGTCGTTTGGTTGGCGCCGGTACGTCGCAATCGTGCGGGGCGATCTGCAGTAATGATGAGAAGTTTATTTGCAGAGTGATAAGCCTCAAGAGCGGCAGGGTGGTAATTAGCCGCTGCAGTACCACTGGTGCAAATTACAGCTACAAAATTATCCGAGGCCTTCGCTAAACCGAGAGCAAAGAAGGCAGCTCCGCGCTCATCAATTCGCACATAAAGGTTCACAAGCCCAGCGGATTCCGCTTCATGCAGGGCGATAGATAGAGGTGCGTTACGAGAGCCTGGTGATAGAACAAAATCAGAGACTCCAACCTCAATAAGTTGGCGGATGAGATTGCGGGCAAGTGTGGTTGCGTTCACTCACTTCCCCTTTCAATCAAATCTAGAGTTCTAACAATACGGTTCTTCCAATAGTTAACGCGCTCTGCAGAGGCGAGATACCTCTCACGCAATACTGGTTCGCGTCGCTTAACTTCGATATAGCCATCCTTGACCAAGGTTGCGGGATCGCATACATCTCCTTCAAAGAGTGCAACGGTTCCAAGTCCACATGCTCTGGATTCTTCAGGGAATGAGGCTGCCAGAGCTAAACCATGTGAAATACCCACTCCCGTTTCAAGAGCGCTAGAAACCACTATAGGTAACCCAATTTCTTTAGCAATCTGATGTGCGGCCGTGAAGCCCCCGAGTGGTTGCCACTTCAGGATTGCAAAATCTGCGTAATCTGAGAAGTTCTGGAAGCCCTCCCCTAGACGCTTTCTTATAGATTCATCGGCTGCAATCTTGATTGGAATTTCAGCTTTAACAAGAGCCAACTCCTGCAGACTTTGGCAAGGTTGTTCGACATACTCAAAAACTTTTCCAAAACGAAGATGGTATTCCAGCAAATTACTTATCGCTTCCCCGGCGGTCCAACCGGCATTCACATCAAGTCGAATCTTGTACTCGGCGTTGATGCTCAATACTTCCTCAACAACCTTTGATCCATTTTCGAAGTCATCTACTTTGATTTTGACAGTGGTAGCCCCAGGAAAGCGCTGCAATATGCCGGCAACTTCTTCCGCTGCGACAATGGGAAGAGTTGCATTTATAGGAATCTGATTGCGAAAAAGAGTTGGCCAAGGTTGATGCGCTGCTTCTAAAGCTGCCCTCATCCACGCGGCCGCCTCATTATCGTCGTACTCAAGAAAAGGTCCGAACTCACTCCACCCATTTTCGCCTCGGAAGAGCGCGACTTCACGAACTGTAATTCCACGAAACTTGTTTCGAAGTGGAATGGCCAAGACTGTTAGATCGAGGCAATACTTTTCAAGCATTGTTATGGGCGACGTGGGAACTTATTGAAATCTGGGTCGCGCTTCTCCTTGTATGCATCTCTTCCCTCTTGACCTTCCTCAGTCAAGTAGAAGAGAAGCGTTGCATCTCCAGCAAGTTGTTGTACTCCAGCTAACCCATCATCTGCGGCGTTAAGTCCCGCCTTCAGAAGGCGAAGTGCCATAGGAGAGTGTCTGAGCATCTCGCGGCACCAAGAGACAGTTTCTGCTTCCAGTTCCTCAACAGGCACGACGGTATTAACTAGCCCCATATCAAGTGCCTCTTGAGCATCGTATTGACGGCAGAGAAACCAGATCTCGCGCGCCTTCTTCTGACCGATATGTGCTGCAAGTAATCCTGCACCGTACCCACCATCGAAGGAGCCGACCATCGGTCCTGTCTGACCGAACTTGGCGTTTTCTGCCGCAATTGTTAAATCGCAGACGACATGCAAGACATGTCCACCGCCAACTGCCCAACCGGCAACCATTGCAACGACCGGCTTTGGGAGTCGACGAATTTGAATTTGCAGATCTAGGACATTGAGACGTCCAATTCCCTTCTTACCGAGAGCATCACTTCCAATGTAACCATCATCTCCGCGAACGCTGATATCGCCACCAGAACAGAAAGCCTCACTTCCTGCGCCTGTAAAAATAATGACTCCGACGGACTCGTCATCACGCGCAAGTGAGAATGCTTCTTGCAATTCAATGAGCGTTTCAGGACGGAAAGCGTTGCGTACCTGAGGGCGGTTAATCGTGATCTTTGCCATTCCTTCGCTTACTTCATAGATCACATCTACAAAGTTCTCCGCGCCGGCACCAATCTGCCAGCTGGGAATGGTGCGACTACCTGGTTCACGCTTAAAGGGCTTACTCACTCTTACTCCTATATCGTTGCAACGAATTTTCACTTCCGATATTTCATTCCAAGCCGATAGCCTACGGGGGCTATGGTAAATAAGTCACCGCGAGAGTTGGTTCAACTCCCCTCCTCGTGGTCAATCCCACACATTATGGAGACCCTTGACGCGGCCTTAGTAGGTAGCGGTCCAGCACTAGCTTTTGGTCCAACTCAATTTTCGCAGGTAAGTGCTGAGATTGCTGTTGTCATCCCGACGAGCGGATCTTCAGGAACTCCCAAAGAGGTCGCTCTCTCAGCCCAGGCGCTACGCGCAAGTGCGGATGCGGCGCACCAATACTTAGGCGCGAGCCGTGGTCAACGTTGGTCGCTACAGCTCCCGACAAATCACATCGCGGGAGTAAATGTTCTGGTTAGAGCCTTGGCTCTAGGAAGTGAGATTGCTGATTCAGATTTTGAATTTACTTCCATCGTTCCAACTCAACTCTTCCGTGCCCTCCAGGATGGCGGTAAGGAACTTCTCGCACTGCAAAATGCAAGAGCAGTTCTAGTTGGTGGCGCTGCGAGTTCTGAAGAGCTCTTAAGTGAAGCACGTGCGCGTGGCGTAAATGTAGTTACAACATATGGAATGTCAGAGATGTCTGGCGGATGTGTCTACAACAACACTCCGCTCATCGGGGTCGAAGTTGAGATTAGAGCAGATCAGAGGATTGCGCTGCGCGGATCGATGCAAGCCTCGGAGTACTTGGGGTCGGAGATTAGATTGTCAGATGAGGATGGATGGTTCTTAACATCAGATGCCGGCTACTTAGAGAGTGGAAAGTTATTCGTTACTGGACGCCTGGACGATCAAATAATTTCCGGAGGCGAGAAGATATCTCTCTCCACAATTGATGACTATCTCAATACTCATACCTCGCTTCGATTTATGTCATGTGCCGTCGCGAGCCAAGAATGGGGAGAGCAGCTCTGCCTCGCTTCCAACTCTGACTTTGATGAGAAGGAAATATCGCAATTACTTCGCGACACCTTTGGCGGACATGCCGTTCCAAAACTATTCTTAATGAGTATTCACTTGCCAGAAACTTCACTCGGAAAAGCAGATCGCGCCACATTGTCGAAGAGATTTGAGATGATTCGTCCATGAGTTCATTAAAAACCTGGGTGGCTGGCGCACGTCCGCGCACCCTTCCCGCTGCACTGTCACCAGTATTGGTGGGAACGGCGCTAATCCGACGCGATCATCACGGGATTAATTATTTGAATGCCCTTCTTGCACTTCTTGTGAGTCTGCTGCTCCAAATAGCTGTGAATTTTGCCAACGATTACAGCGATGGGATTCGCGGAACTGACGATGTTCGGGTCGGACCTATTCGATTGGTTGCATCAGGGCTTGCAACTGCCGCAGCTGTGAAGCGCGCCGCCTTTACCTGCTTTGGTGCAGCTGGAGTATTCGGCCTACTTCTAGCAGCAAGGGTTTCCTGGTGGTTGGTTCTAGTTGGTGCCGTGAGCATGATCGCCGGATGGACTTACACCGGCGGTAAGCATCCATATGGATATGCAGGTTATGGAGAAATTTCCGTCTTTCTCTTCTTCGGCCTCGTTGCAACTGTTGGAAGTTATCTCGCCCAGTCTCACAAAATTACCTGGCAGAGCCTTCTGGTCTCAATTCCGGTAGGAGCTCTCTCCTGCTCACTCTTAGCAATCAATAATCTGCGAGATCTTCCGAAAGATGCGCTCGTGGGCAAGAAAACAGTTGCAGTGCGGCTCGGCGATTCGCGGGCACGTAAAGGTCTCATCGCGCTGCTTTTATCTGCACAGATTTCTGCACTCATCGCCGCCGTGATTACGCCGTGGACTTTAATAACTTTGATTTTTCTTCCAATAACAATTCAGATCATTTCGGGCATTAAAACAGGAGCGAGTAGCGCTCAATTGATTCCCATGCTTGGGAAAGTCGGAAAGTTGCAGTTATTCCTCTCCACAGCCCTGGCAATCGCGCTGCTTCTTTAACGAGTAAACTCATTTCCATGCTCGATGTTCTGATCTTTGTTGCCGGCACTGCGCTATGGCTCTATGGCCTTATCGACTGCGCAAAAACCGAACAGGACTCTGTGCGAATCCTTCCAAAATGGGCTTGGCTCATCATCGTCATCATCTTTGGTTCCTTCGGTGCACTCGCCTGGTTATTTGCAGGTCGCCCAAAGCGGATTGTTACCCCGAGATTGCGAAGCGGCAGAGTCATTCCACCGGATGATGATCCAGAGTTTCTTAAGAACCTCTAAATCTTACAAACCTGAGTAAGTATGTAAGCCAGTTCCCCAGATATTTACCCAGATGTAGTTAAAGAGAAATGTAGAACCAGCGAAGATACAGAGCCATGCTGCTCTACGGCCGCGCCACCCGACAGTTACACGCGCATGAAGGTATGCAGCATAGGCAACCCAAGTAATGAAGGCCCAGGTCTCTTTCGGATCCCAGCTCCAATACTTGCCCCAGGCAGACTCTGCCCAGATTGCGCCAGCGATAACGGCAAAGGTCCAGAGCGGAAATACAAATGCTACGAGGCGGTATGAGAGTTGATCTAGAGCATCGAGTGAAGGAATTTTTCTAGCCCAGATAGGACGCTCACCCTTTAACTCATAGCGCTCCATAACCAAGAAGGTCGCGGCGACAAGATTTGCAACCAAGAAGACTCCACCAGAGATGATTGCCGCAAGAACGTGAATTGCGAGCCATGGAGATTTGAGAGCCGGAACTAGAGGCGCACTTGGTCGATACAAGACAGTGATAGCAGTGCCCAAAGTAAGCAGAACTGAAATTGAAACTGGAAGTCCAAGCCAGCGCACCTTGTACTTCGCAAAGGCAAAGAGATATGCCGCTGCAAGCATCAGCGCACCCGTAATTGAGAACTCATACATATTGCCCCAGGGCACGCGGTGAGCAGATAAACCGCGAGTAACATCTGCAATTACGAGAATGCCAGTTCCCAGAATCATCATGGATGTTCCAAGGCGACCAGCTCGATTTGTTCTACTGAAATCAAATTCTGTCTTATCGCTCGACTCTGTATTTTTCACAGACCATGAAACTTCAAAGGCATGCGCTAAGAATGCAATCGTAAAAATAGCAAGACAGGCGTAAATCGCATCATTTGAAAAGTATGCGAGATTGCTCGATGACATTATTTTTCGCCTTCCTCTAGCGCCCGCGTTAGCGCCATCAGTTCTGCTTCCAAGCCAGGAATTCCATTCTTGGCCAGACCCGCAATTTCAACACCTTCACCTACCTTTACCCAAATTCGGCGCTGGCGTGTAAAGAGTGAGATGAGTAACCCTAAGATCGCAAAGAGCGCACCAAAGAGTGCGTACATCTTCCCAGGGTCATCAACAATCTGCAGGTTGACCCATGATTTCCAGCCATCGAATCTGATAGTTCCGTAACCAAAGTCATATGTACTTCCCAGGGTCAATGCCTTGAGACCAATCTTGCTCATCTGGGCGGTGTTAAGTGAGTAAACCGATTGCGGTGTTCCTGAATCAAGCCCGAGGTTGCCTTTCCATGCTGATAGCACCAGGCGGGGATCTAGAACTTCTGGGTAGGAAGAAAATATTCCACGAGCGGCACTACTCGTCGCAGTTGGGATAAATGAGGCGATAAATCCAATCTGCGGAACCATATCTGGAACCTTGATAGCACCAAGTGAACTTAGATTTCCATCTTGCGGTAGGAAGATAACTGCGCCTTTGAAGGTAACGTGTCCAGATTTGTCTTTGATCGTTACAAATGGAGAGTATCCATTAGCTTGCAAGTAAACCTTAGTACTTCCAATCGTCCAAGGTTTATTTACTTTAATGACAACTTTCTTTGCCGCAGCACCGATTGGATCTGAAATTTCAGTTGTCAAAATATAATTACTTGGCTGACCTGTAACTGCATCGTAGGTAGCGACAAAATTCTTCACTGTCAGCGCAAATGGTGGAAGTGACCCTTGTCCCTGAAACTTTCCATATGAAATATTGTCATACGAAGTAGGTGTATTAATAAAGCGATCACCCACATTGAGAATTGCTTCACCCTTCATCCCAAGGAGCGAGCCAAGTGCCACGCCAACCAAGATCAAGATGAGCGAGAGGTGAAAGAGTAGGTTTCCTGTCTCTCTGCTATAGCCCTTCTCTGCAGAGATTGAATCTCCCTCAACACGAATGCGGTAGTGGTGAGATTTCAACCAAAAGCGCGCACTCTCGATTGCGGTTGCGGGATCTGTCGCAATGACGCGGTAACCCTCCATGCGATCTAAGTTGCGTGGTGTCAGGGGAGGTTTTTTACCAATCGCCTTTAGATGCGTGATGGTGCGGGGAAGAACACACCCGATGAGCGATATAAATAACAATAAATAAATTGCGCTAAACCACGGTGATGCATACACATTAAAGAGATGAAGTCGATCCATCCACTTTGCAAGAGTTGGATCACTGGTGAAATATGAATCAACCTTCTGCGGATTTTGATTGCGCTGTGGGAAAAGCGAGCCCGGAATTGCAGCTACACCAAGCAACATGAGCAAGATGAGAGCCGTGCGCATGCTTGTTAGTTGTCGCCATGCCCAGCGCAGCAGTGCGATGAAGCCTAACTCCGGTGCGGAGTTCATTGAATTCTTCTCGCTCATCAGACCACCGGAACAAAACTAGAGATGGAAGCGCGCAGTGAATTAATCAGCGTCCCCCAAAGACCAGTAGCTTGCAAGAAGCCAATAATAATGAGGAAAACCCCACCGAAAATCGTGAGCAAATTTCCGTGAGATGAAAGGAATCGGCGCAATTTGGCGGATTGGTCGAAAAATATCCCAACTGCAATAAAAGGAACTCCAATTCCAAAGCAGTACCCAACGCTAAGGAGCGCGCCTCGAAGAGCACTGGAACTTTGGAAGGAGAGCGCTTGAACGGCAGCCAGAGTTGGACCGATGCACGGTGTCCAACCGAGACCAAAGAGAAAACCAAGGAGCGGGGCGCCCACTAAGCCGGTTGTGGATTTCCATTGTGGTTTAAAGGAGCGATAGAACTTCTGATTAAAAATGAAGATTGCTCCCATCACCATGGTCAAAAGTCCCAGAACAATCTGTAGCCACCTTGAACCATCTGAGATTTTTGATCCCAATGAACCGAAGAGTGCTCCATAACTAATAAAGAGGATAGAGAAACCACTGACAAAGAGGGTGGCACCTAACGCAGTTCTGCCCTTGTTCTTTACATCCGTCATCCCTGCTGAATAAGCAAGATATCCAGGTACAAGGGGCAAGACGCAGGGTGAGAAGAATGAGATCAAGCCAGCGATGACAGAGACCGCCAATGCTAGGAGAAGATTTCCTCCTAGAACTTGATGCACAAAGAAGTTATGCATGCGGTGGATCTTTCAGGACCTTGGTTAAGAGATCAGTAAGAAGTGCGACGGTTACTTCACCGCTGACTCGC
>CAIZHC010000110.1 GCA_903932705.1 uncultured Actinomycetes bacterium
GAGTGAGGTGAAGCTCGAAGAGCTCCTCTTGCCGAGAGACCCTAACGATGACCGCGATGTCATTATGGAAATTAAGGCCGGAGTCGGCGGGGATGAGTCAGCACTCTTTGCAGGTGACTTACTTCGTATGTATCAAAGATATGCAGAGCGTCAAGGTTGGAAGACTGAAATTATCGATGCTACCGACTCAGAGATGGGCGGCTATAAAGATGTATCGATGGCTATTAAATCCAGAGGAACTGGCGAACCGGGCAAGACCCCGTATGCGAAGCTGAAATTTGAAGGTGGAGTGCACCGGGTACAGCGTGTTCCTGAAACTGAATCTCAGGGGCGCATTCATACTTCTGCTGCCGGAGTTCTGATCTTGGCTGAAGCAGATGAGGTTGATGTCGAGATTCGTCAGCAAGATTTACGTATCGATGTTTATCGCTCCTCTGGCCCAGGTGGACAATCGGTTAACACAACCGACTCTGCAGTGCGCATCACCCATATTCCAACGGGAATTGTTGTCTCTTGTCAGAACGAGAAATCGCAGCTGCAGAATAAAGAGTCTGCGCTTCGTATCTTGCGCGCCAGAATGTTGGCGGCAGCTCAAGAGGAAGCTGATCGGATTGCCTCCATCGAGCGAAATGCTCAGGTTCGTTCAGTTGATCGTTCAGAGCGCATTAGAACCTATAACTTTCCAGAGAATCGTCTTAGCGATCACCGCGTTAATTTCAAGGCGAATAACCTCGATGCCGTACTCAATGGTGAACTTGATGATGTCATCGCCGCTTTATTGGAAGCAGATAAGGCAACTAAACTCGCCTCCGGAGATCATTAAGCGCAAATGGCTAAGGATCTACTTCGCCAAACTCGGGCTTACTTCAAAGCCCAAGGTATTCCGGAAATTGATGCCTCTCTATTACTCGAGCATTTACTGAAATGCAGCCGGAGCGAAGTTCAGCTCAAGTTGCTTCGAATGAGTGATGAAGACGTCGACTCCCTTGATCGCGAACTTCGTCGTTTAGTTCTTCGCCGCCAGAATGGCGAACCCGTTCAATACATCACCGGCACCGCTCCCTTTAGATATCTGGAGTACCAGGTCGGCCCCGGGGTATTAATTCCTCGCCCTGAGACTGAATCGCTCGTCTCCTTGGTTCTAGATGAAGCTGATAAAGCTGAGGACCAACCCCAAACTCTGATCGATCTTGGCTCGGGAAGCGGATGCATAGCAATCTCATTAGCCAGTGAGCGCAAGAACCTTGCTGTTACCGCGGTTGAGAATTCAAAGGATGCATATGCCTGGCTGGAGAAGAACATTGCGACGCTAGCCCCTCAAGTGCGTGCTGTGCTTGGCAGTGCGGAGAGCGCCTGTAAAGGTGAAACCTTTAATTATGTGGTGGCGAACCCTCCATATATCCCTGCGGGTCAGCTCTTGCCTGTGGAGGTTCGTAAAGAGCCGGAATCCGCCCTTTTTGGGGGAGATAAGGCGGGAATTGCGATCCCAGCTGCTTTCTTAACCGCTGCAACGAGATTGCTTAAAGTAGGTGGATTTCTCGCGGTGGAACATCATGAAACGCAAGGAGATTTGATTGCCGATTTGTTAGCGGCAAAATTTAGCGAAATTAAGACGATTAAAGATTTAACGGGAAGAGTGCGATTTACAACTGCAAGAAAATCTTAACGCGCAGTTACATACGTTGGTCGCGGGCCAACTCTTTGAAAGACGCATTGAAGAAGTTGAAGATCTCCGGCTCTAAATCCCGCAGCCGATGAGAGCAAGTAGTAATCCCACATTCGTCGGAAGCGTTCATCATATTGAGGAATTTCACTCCACTTAGTCGAAATATTCCTCTGCCACTCTAAGAGAGTTCGATCGTAATCAGGTCCAAAGTTATGAACGTCTTCAATGATAAAAGTATTTTCCACCGCAGTTGCGATTTGAGCCAGAGATGGAAGTACCCCGCCTGGAAATATGTATCGATCGAAGAACGGGTCAGTAACCTGCTTTGTTAAGTTAGAAGAGATTGTGTGGTGCAGCATCCGACCATCTTTGGTTAAAAGTTCATCGCATTTACTAAAGAAAGTTTTATAGTTCTTTGGACCTACATGCTCCATCATTCCAATCGAGACAATCCGATCGAATTCGCCTTTCACATCTCGATAATCTTCTTGGAGAAAGGTGATGCCTAATCCCTCTGATCTCTCGCGAGCCAGATTAATCTGGTTCTCCGCAGGTGAGATTCCAACGGCTTCAACGCCGTAATTTCGAACGGCATAACGCAAGAACCCACCCCATCCGCTTCCAATGTCGAGTAATCGCATACCCGGCTGGAGTTCTAGCTTGCGACAGATGAGATCAAATTTAGCAAGCTGCGCCTCCCCAAGAGTTTGCGCACCTTTCCAGTAAGCGCAGGAGTAGACCATCTCCTCATCGAGCATCCTCGAGTACAGATCATTTCCTATGTTGTAATGATGCTTCGCATTCAAGGCGGCGCGGTGCTTACTCTGATTATTTCGCAGATATGAACGAGTCACGTGAAGAGCCAATGCGGGACTTGGCTTAAGAAGTGAGAGAACGTTTATGGAGAGCAACTTCGTTAGCGCCACATCAAGCGCATCGCAATCCCACCAGCCATCCATATAACTTTCCGCAAAGCCCAACTGTTTCTGGGAAATTACGCGATCCCAAAGCTTCTCGTTATGGACTCTAATGCTCCATGGTTCGTCGCTGTTGAGCGGAATTTCCGCTGCGCTCAAGATCTCTAGAGCGATATCTCGGCTAGACATGGGAGAAGTTTCCTACGAAAACTTTCACCCTTCAAGGATTAATAATCCAAGGTAGCGTTCTCGCATGCTTGGCGGGGTGGATAACGGGTTATTCTTTAAGAGTTTCGCGGGCTTTGCGGTCATCCTCTTCTTTATCGTTCTCCTGCGTTGGACATTTAGTCGAGGCCATTCGCTCATTCCGAGCCCCAGCAAACGCGGCAAAGTAGATCAATATGGGTTACTTCGACCGGTCGCCTCGCCAACTAATTTCATCGAGGGCGAGATGCTCCGACAAAAATTATTAGCTGTTGGAATAAAGGCAAACTTAACTCAAACCTTAGAGGGACCACGCTTGATGGTTTTCGAGAGAGATTTAAAGACCGCTCGAGCGATACTGGATTCGTGATTTAATGGCGCAATGCCTCAAGGACGTAGTACAAAGTGGTTGCCAGGTTTTATAGCACTTGGAATTACATGGGGCGCATCTTTTCTCTTTATTAAATGGGGACTCCTATCCCTTAACTCCATCGGGGTTGCCTTTATGCGCGGGGCAATCGGGGGAGCAACACTTCTCATCTACTGCCTTGCTACCAAAACTAAACTTCCCAACAAGGTACGCGAGTGGGGTCATATCGCAGTCGTTGCGATGTTGCTCAATGCAATCCCGGGCTACCTCTTCGCGGTAGGGGAAACTCATGTATCGAGTGTGATGGCAGGGTTGCTCAATGCAACTACTCCGCTTATGACAGTCCTGGTAATTTCGGTGGGATTTCGTGAGCAGAAGATTGATCGAAATCAAGGGCTCGGGGTATTTATCGGTTTCTTCGGAATCATCTTGGTGACAGGTGCATTCTCTGGTCTGAGTTCGAATTCATGGCGCGGAGTTATTGAATTGCTTGGCGCCACTCTTTGCTATGGAATCTCCTTTCCATACTCTAAGAGATACGTGAACGTCTTGGATTACTCACCACGTTCATTAGCTGCGACTCAAGTTTCAATTAGCGCGCTCTTATTGGCTCCATTCGCATTGATTCATGGGATAACTCATGCGCCATGGAGCGCGAAATCCATTTGGGGAATCTTGGTCTTAGGCGCTCTCGGTACGGGATTTGCCTACATTTGGAACTTCCGAAATGTGCGTTTGGCGGGAAGCCTGATCGCAAGCACCGTCACATTTATTACTCCAGTCGTGGCGACCATTCTCGGGATTTGGCTACTCCAAGAGAGTTTTAAATTCACCCAAGTTATCGGGGGAGTCTGCGTACTTCTCTCCGGCGCATTGGTTCAGAAGCGGATCAGACTGTTACGGATTTCTTAAAACTCTCCATACATCCTGGCGCACAGAAGTAATACATGACGCCTTCGTGCTCATAGGTCGCAGCAGCAGTCGCTTTCTCTACTTGCATGCCGCAGATTGGATCTTTTGCATAAGGGCTATCTTCACCTTTATTTCTGGTGAGGTACAAGCCAATAATGGCGATTGAAAGTAGTAATGCAAGGAGATTCATCCAACTCGTGAAATTATTTCCGATATGTGAAGCATGCGCTACGAGAGCATGGTGCTTTGGTAGTGCGCCTAAGAGTGCAAAAATCTTCTCCGTTAAGAGTCCGCTAAGGCTCATGGTGAACCAAAAAACCGCTACTAGTTTGAGCGACAATTTCGTTCCATAGAATTTCTTATATATAAGTACTAAAGGAAGTGCCACAAGGTCAGCAAAGATAAAGGAGATTGTTCCTCCGAAAGAAATTCCAGAATTCCAGAGCGCTGCTCCAAGGGGAACATTTCCTACCGAACAGACAAAGCTAATGAAAGCGATAAATGGGCCGAGAATTACATTCTCAAGTGTCGAAAACACACCATGGCCGGAGAGAAAGAGGTGGTGCCACCACGAGATTGGAATTAAGGTATCTGCAAGTCCCGCTACTAAGAAACCTACAACTAACTCGGTACGGACCATTGTCAGATCGCCGATGGTGAATCCTGCGGCGTCATGCCATGTCGACTTAATTTCTGGCTTTGAATCTTCAGCCATTGCAAGCAATCGAATGCGACGAGGAATCTTTAATTTTGGAAGGATCAGAGTCAAGAGCGCAATCATGATGAATCCACCGATAAATTCGGCGAGAGCAAATTGCCAACCAAGCAATGTCCACATCACCAGGCCCAACTCAAAAACCAAATTGGTACTGGCAAACATAAATACGATTGCCGTCGTGAAATCGGCGCCTTTCTCTACCAGGCTCTTTGAGATCGCACTCGCCGCGTAAGAACAACTGGAACTGATTGCACCTAAGAAAGATGCCTTTACTATTGTCTTTGGTTTGTGATTGCCAAGAGATGCTAGAGCTTTCTCACGAGAGGTGAATGCTTGGATTGCCCCTGAAATGGCGAAACCAATAACTAAAGCCCAGAAGGTGTCGAAGAACATCCACCAGCTATCTTGAAGTCCCATGCCAATCTTGCTCATGGGCTCAGTATTCCACTCTGATTTCTGAGGGGTAGCCCGAGTCGGGGACGCCTACATCACAGTTAAGAGTCCTAAGATGTAGAGCATGTCCTTGGCTATTAGTTGCTCACAACTAAATGTGGTCCGAGGCAAGAACCATATTCTTCATGATCTCAATCTAGAAGTTCCGCGCGGGGCAATCATGGGTTTGTTAGGCCCAAGTGGAAGCGGTAAGACCACGCTTATGAGGGCGATTGTCGGTTTGCAGAAGATTCAAAGTGGTGCGATTGAAGTGCTAGGTCAACCGGCAGCTTCTAAACCGCTTCGAGAGGTTATCGGTTACTCGACGCAGAGCGCCAGCGTCTATTCAGACCTTACCTGCATTGAAAATATTCGATATTTCTCGGCGCTCTACGCGCACAACGAAAAGAGTCCGGAAGAAATCCTCGAAGAGGTAGACCTAACTAGAAATTCACATCAAATGGCGAATTCACTTTCTGGCGGTGAGCGTGCGCGATTAGCTCTGGCAACGACGCTGGTGGGTAGCCCTGAACTGCTAGTTCTCGATGAGCCGACCGTTGGGTTAGATCCCGTGCTTCGGGTTCAACTCTGGAAACTCTTTTATCAACTGGCTGCGCAAGGAAAAACCTTGCTTATTAGTAGCCATGTTATGGATGAAGCCGATAGTTGTAACTCTCTCGTTCTCTTAAGAAATGGCAGGACACTTGCTCAGGGAACTCCCGCAGAATTAAGAGAGCAGACGAAGCAAAAGCGTATGGATGATGTCTTTATTGCATTGATTGGTGAAGAATGAAAATCTTAAGGCTATTCGCGATGACGAAGCGGGTTCTCCAACAACTTGGACACGATCCCCGAACCTTGGCTCTGCTCTTTATTTCTCCCGCCTTATTGATGACAATTCTTAAATATGTTTACTGGAGTAATCCAGATTTATTTCAACGCGTGGCGGGCTCAATGCTCGGAGTATTTCCGATGCTCGTCATGTTCCTAATTACCTCCGTCGCTACATTAAGAGAACGCACAAGCGGAACTTTGGAGAGATTGATGATCTCTCCACTAGGTAAAGCGGAATTTATTGCTGGCTACGCCATCGCATTTGGCATAGCTAGCCTTGTCCAAGCGACCGCGGTCTCGACTTACGCAATCTGGGTGCTAGGACTAAAGATTGCAGGTTCTCAATTTGTACTCATTTATACCGCGATTCTAGATGCGCTCATTGGTTTGGCAATTGGTTTGGCAGTGAGTACTTTTGCCAAGACAGAGTTTCAAGCAATTCAATTTATGCCAGCGATTTTATTGCCTCAGCTTTTGCTAAGTGGCCTACTGGTTCCCCGTGAATCGATGCCTCGCTTGTTGACCGATATTTCAAATTATCTTCCACTCTCGTATGCCATTGATGCGACTAAGAAAGTGATCTCGAATCAAGGCTCAATCGTGAACGACTCCTGGATCATTGCTCTCTTCCTTGTACTGCTACTCACGGCTGGTTCGCTCACTCTCAAGAGGAAAACAAAGTAGGCATATGAGTTACTTAAGCGAATTACTTCCAAGCCGCCAGGATTACTCGCAGGCAAAGAGTGTTTGGCGCCACGATGTGATGGCGGGTGTAACGGTCGGCATCGTTGCTTTGCCACTCGCACTGGCCTTCGGCATTACAACAGGGGCAGGGGCTAGAGCCGGTCTGATTACAGCTATTTACGCTGGGTTGATCGCAGCCGTATTCGGGGGTTCTAACTACCAAGTCAGTGGACCAACCGGCGCAATGACTGTCGTGCTTGTTCCGATCGTTATGAAGTATGGAGTTGGCTCTTTGGCTCCATTAGGACTGCTGGCTGGCGCCATTGTTGTGGCGATGGGTTTCACCCACCTCGGTGGTTTGATTAAGCGAGTTCCTTGGCCAGTCATGGAGGGTTTTACTCTCGGCATTGCCCTTGTTATCGCAATGCAGCAGCTACCTTCAGTTCTCTCGTCAAAGAGCGTGAGTGGACCTAATACTCTCATTACAGCTTGGCGAACAATTCACGCAGCAATCAGCGCTGGACTTCACTGGAGTTCTTTACTACTAATGGTGCTGACGCTGGTTGTGAAGTTTGGTTATCCGAAACTTTCCCACCGTCTTCATATCAAGATACATATTCCTGCCAGCTTTATTGCGATTGTTGTCGCGACGCTTGCCGTGCAAATCTTTTCAATCAAAGCTCCACAAATAGGGAATCTTCCACGCTCACTCTTCGCTCATGTTTCATTGACTGCGAGTCACATTGGTTTCTCGGCGCTTCTCGTGGGAGCAATCCAGATTGCTTTGCTAGCGGCAATTGAATCGCTTCTCTCTGCACGCGTAGCAGATCAAATGGTTCACATTCACGAGTCAGCGCTCAGCTATAAACCGAATCGGGAGCTTGTTGGCCAAGGTCTAGCAACGATGGTCTCTTCCATGGTTGGTGGCATGCCAGCTACTGGGGCAATTGCTCGAACCAGTGTGAACATCAGATCCAAAGCGCAGAGCCGCATCTCATCCATAACTCACGCACTCTTCCTTGTGCTTGTGGTGTTGGTACTGAACCCCGTCATCGCGCACGTTCCAATCGCTGCCCTTGGCGCGGTCCTGATTGGGACTTCCTATCGCATCGCAAGCCCAGCAAACCTTAAGGAACTCCTTCGAACAACAAAGTTAGATTCCGCGACCCTTCTCGTTACCGCAGCGATGGTGGTTGTTATTGGATTGATTTGGGCGATAGCACTCAGCACGGCCGGTTATATTCTTGCGACAATTGTGATTGCCAAGCGTCAGAAGAGGGTCGCGGCGAAAGGAAGTAAGTAAGAAATGGCACGCGCATTGATTGTTGGAAATGAGGTAATACTGCAACTATCAGCGGGAGAGAAGTTCTGGGGCTTTCACGGCTCCCCTCGCGCATCACTCGCAGATCTTGTAAAAGTGGAGAGAATTGATAATTTCTGGAAGTACTCCGGCTGGCGCGGAATTCGTGCACCAGGTACGGGAATTCCAGGAACTGTAGCGCTGGGAACATGGCGCAAATTAGGCGCAAAAACCTTCTGCGCTATCTATAAGAAAGAGCCGGGCTTCAAGTTCACTTTAAAGAATAATAAATTTGAATCGTGGCTATTTAGCGCGACAGAGATTCCTTCAGATCTTGAAAAATTCCTTAAGAGTTCTTAACGCGGATTTTGAACATAATCGACGAGAGCACTGCGCTCTGAATCAATCTCGCTCACATGTGATTTAACTACATCTCCAATAGATACGATAGAAATCAAATCACCCGAATCATTAACAACCGGAACGTGGCGGATACGTTTGTCCGTCATGAGAGTCATTAATTCAGCGACTGTTGATTGAGGAGTGCAGGAAGTTACATTTACAGTCATGATGTCGCGGACATGCAAACGTCCAAGTTCATGAAAGTGAATGGGAAGCGCTGCAACGATGTCGCGCTCTGAAACAATTCCCGCAATTCGAATCCCATCGGGTGAGACGACAAGCGCTCCAACTTTAAGAGATGCAAGCATTTCAACGAGAGATGCGATAGATGCTTCGGCCGTGACGGTGTAGACCGCCTTGCCGCTGATCAAGGACGATACTTTCATGAGAACCCCTTTGTTCACCTGGGCTTCAATAATTCTCCGAAGCTAGGTGGAGCGCAAGAGGTACAGGAAACTAAAGTGAGAAAGAGGGGTATTCGTCAGTGACGAGGGTGATGGCGTAGCCGTAAACACGGTTCCAGAAATCGATTGTGCCGAGAACTGTTTTTGCGGCAACTTCTGGATAATTTCCGGTTATGGAAGTTGCAAGCCAAGCGTAAATGGTGAGTAGCGCTGAAATAAGCGCATAGACAATTCCCACAATATAAAGAGGAATTGCGAGGAACCATTTGACCAACGGGAGCCAACGATTGAGCTTCTTTCCACCTTCAATATCAGGGAAGATCACCGCAACATTGGGGTTGCGCTCGATTGATGGGTATTCATCAGTCAAAAGAAAGAGATATGCGCTTATGCGTGTGCTGAGCTCCATCACCGCATGGTTAAAGGTCAGAACATAACTTGGGTAGACCTCACGAAAGATTAGGGCTAGTCCGGCGGGAAGGACCAAGATGGCGGTACTCCAGCCAGTCTGCATCATCTGATAGAAAGAGGCGAAAAATATTGCGACCGGAACAACGAGAACTCCACGCCAAAAAACA
>CAIZHC010000111.1 GCA_903932705.1 uncultured Actinomycetes bacterium
ATGAGCAATCTCGATGATCTGCTACCGACTTTCGACATTGTGTTCTTAATCTTGCCGCTTAATTCTGAGAGCGAGCATCTGATTGATGCCCGCCGCCTCTCCCTCATGAAAGATGGCGCAGTATTAGTGAATGTGGCGCGAGGTCGCGTCGTCGATACCAACGCACTAGTCGCCGAACTCTCCACCGGTCGAATTAGCGCAGCGTTAGATGTCACAGACCCAGAGCCGCTCCCCCAAGATCACCCACTCTGGAAGTTAGAAAATGTCTTAATTACTCCTCATGTGGGCGGTGATTCACAAGCATTTGAGAAGCGTGGAAAGCGCTTTATCGAGTCTCAATTGCAACGGTTAGCGGATGGCTTGCCACCACTCAATATTATTTCTCTCTAACCTTCGAGAGCTTCCTGCATCTTTGAAGCAATCTCTTCTTCACCAATAATTCCTGATTGGTAGAGATCTTCAACGATTCGATTCCGCTCTTCATAACTCTTATTTTGACTTAACTTGTACTTCGCCTCGACCTTATCAACATGTAAAGTTACAGCAATAATTCCTTTGAGTTGAAGTTCGAAGTAGTGCGGATCGGAATCAGCCACATCCCACGGTTCAGATCTATTGGACTCATGAAGGTTTGAGAGTTCAGAGACTATTTCACGAAGCAGCTCTACATCCTCTGAAATCTCAACGCGTCCGCTCAGATGCACCGATTGATAGTTCCACGTCGGCACAACCTTGTGATCTGTCTGTTTATTGGAGTAGTTACTCGGCGATATGTAAGCCTGCGCTCCATGCACAATCGCTAAACCTTGTGTATTTTCAGAAATATTTCTCCACTGCTGATTTCCGCGTGCCATATGCATTATTAATTTTCCATAAGTTCCTGCCTCAGGATTTAACCCTTTCCAAATCAACGGCATGAGTGTGGCTATAGGAAGGCCAGAGGCATCTACTGTCACCAAATCTGCGGATCGAATAGAGGAGACGAATCTCTCGATCTCATCCCAATCCTCAAGACGATTAATCGGTGGAATGTACATAAATGAAGTATCTCATTTCGCGTACTATTTCAGGATGGAAGATGTCTTAAATAACGCCTCGGTAAAACGAATCATCAGCGAGTTGGAGAAGTTAAATATCCGTGGAGAGGTCAAAATTCTTAGCGATAGCGCAAGATCTGCGGCTGAAGCTGCAGCCGCCCTCGGTATTGAAGTTGGACAGATTGCCTCATCAATCGTTTTCAAATTGCCAGATGGGCGCCCCTTGCTAGTCATTACCTCTGGGGCACATCGAGTAGACACTGAACTAGTTGCCAGGACCATTGGAGTGGAAAAGCTGCACCGAGCCGATGCCGCTTTTGTTAAATCCGCCTCTGGAATAAGTATCGGTGGAGTAAGTCCATTTGGATGGCGAGATGATGGGACCTTGGACAATCCAGAGCCGATGGTCCTGATAGATCTAGCTCTGGATGCCTTTGATGCCGTCTGGGCTGCTGCAGGTCATCCGCACGCTGTTTTCCCAACAAGTTATGCTGAACTGGTTCAAGCGACTGGAGCCAGACCCGTCAAAGTGGAGGCGTAAGAAATGAAACGTTTACTTCTCGTCGTACTCGCAAGCGCGCTGGTTTTAACTGGCTGCTCTTCATCTCAGCCAAAATTAATAGCCAACCTGCCACTTGATCCGTTGCCGTATTTCATGAAAGTTGATGCTCAACTTATATCCCACCTCACCGTTGAAACTCCGACTAATGATTTTGCAAAATCTGCCACCAAAGCTGGTGCAAAGGCAGAGGCGCTTATCTATTACACGCCTGTAACTGGCTCAAAAGTTATTTTCATGGCGGTCTATCTCTTCTCGGCTAAGGCCTTTGATCGCTTAAAGAATCCAAATGAGCCACCGGCTTACGGCCAAGAGGTAATCCGCCGTAACGGTGATGTGCTGAGTGTTGCTGGTCCAAGTGATTCCATCTTTGATCCAAAGAGCGTAGATGGAAAGAATATTTCAGCGCTCTACGAGACCATCTACAAAGCGGCCACATATATACCTGCCTCATGATTATCGCCCCACGTACAGTTAAATTGACGACCCGCACGGGTATAGATATTCAACGAACTCTGCCACATCGCTACATTCGAACGATTGGGGCGTGGTGCTTTATTGATCACTTTGGCCCTACCGAACAAGAGAACGCCATGAGCGTCGCAGCGCATCCCCATGTTGGTTTACAAACCGTGAGTTGGCTCTTTGCTGGAGAAGTTGAGCATCGCGATTCATTGGGAAGCACTCAGATAATTCATCCCGGAGAATTGAACTTGATGACCGCGGGTCACGGAATAGCCCATTCAGAGTTATCTTCAACCACTGCGGGCACTATGCACGGCGTTCAACTCTGGACTGTATTGCCGGAGAGCGCGCGGGATGGTGCGGCATATTTTGATCACTACAACGACCTCCCGGTTTTCAGTAAGGAGAAATTAGATATCCGCCTCTTTGTTGGCGAACTACTTGGACATACCTCTCCCGCACGAACTTTTTCAGAGATGGTTGGAGCTGAAATCGATGTACCGGCGGGAATCGTGGCTCAATTACCGATCAATGAGAGTTATGAGTATGGGCTCTTGGTGGTCGCTGGGGATTTGAAAGTTAATGATGAGCAGGTGCCGGTTGAATATCTTTACTACCAACCTCTTGGGAGTGAAGAATTCAAGATTGAATCGACTGGTG
>CAIZHC010000112.1 GCA_903932705.1 uncultured Actinomycetes bacterium
GTTGCATTCATAACCCGTTTAGGTGAGGGTCTCATCCCGAACTCGCATACCGTTCTCCAAGAGGGCGATTTAGTACATGTCACCTTGATGGAATCAGATCGCGTCAAGGTCGATGAAATTCTCTCCCGCGAACCTGAAGTGAATTAAGGCAGATAATGAAAATAGCCATCGTCGGTGCCGGAAATGTTGGTCGCGCTATTGCTCGCGAGCTTATTGAAAATGGTCACCATGTACTTCTCATGGATCGTGATCCTAAATCACTCAAGATGGATAGCGTTCCCCAAGCCGAGTGGCTCTTGGCCGATGCCTGTGAAATTTCATCTCTAGACAATGCAAAACTCTCTGGATGCCAGGTTTTGGTTGCCGCTACCGGTGATGACAAGGTAAATCTTGTTTCATCCTTACTCGCCAAGACTGAGTACGGAGTTCCTCGTGTTGTCGCCCGTATCAACCATCCGAAGAATGAATGGCTCTTTGATTCCTCGTGGGGCGTTGATGTCGCAGTATCAACTCCTCGCATCATCTCAGCCCTCGTTGAAGAAGCTGTGACAGTTGGAGATGTTGTTCGTCTCTTCTCGCTCAAACGCGGCGGGGCTAATCTTGTTGAATTTACCTTGCCAGAAACTGCAATGGCTTGCGGAAAGACAGTCGGTGAGATCTCCTTCCCATCTGGCACCTCACTCGCCTCGATTGTTCGCGATGGACATGTGATTGCCCCTAAGGATCAAGATTTGTTGATGGGTGGAGATGAATTAATTTTCGTGGCTACAACTGCTGCCGAAAACCAGTTAAAGGAATGTCTACTCGGGCTTTAACTCCGGCTTTGCGGTAGGAACCTTTCGCAGGATTAACCAGGTACCCCAACCGACTAATAAAAAGAATGGCGTGCCCATTACTAAGCGTGCAGTTCCAAGCCAATTGATGTGATTTGTTTTGTAGAGTGGATATTGAACCAATAGCCGCGAGACAAAGAGTGCGACCCAGAGCCAACCAGCACGGATGTAAGCCCGCTTTCTAGCTATGTTCTGACGCCACGCCACATTCTCGCCAAGTACTGGTCCGAGCAATAAACCCAAGACGGGCCACCCTGCAATATTTGCAATGCTGTAGACGGTGCCATAAATAAGATTGATAATCAGACCTGGAAGATAGAAATCTGCAGCCTTACCCGTATGTCTAGCCAAAAGTGCACAGAATGCAACACCAATTACTCCAGAGATTGCGTGCTGCAAGGTTTCTCGCTTCACCAAACGAGCAACTGCAAAGAGAACTGAGAGCGCGATCGCAACCGTCGCAGATTTATTGAGATTATGCGAAATATTAAATGCGATGAGGAAGACAATAGAGGGAAGACCGCTATCGAGCAGACCTCGTGTTCCACCGAGTGCACCTAAGACTTTGGCGCGATCCTCGTGATGACCCTCATAACTCATGCGGTACCTGTAGATCCAAAGCCACCGGAAGCACGCTCAGAACCTGGAAGTTCGCCAACTTCAACGAAGTGAGCCGCCTCAACACGCTGGATAACGAGCTGTGCAATGCGATCACCTTTCTTGAAGGAGATCGCTTCGCGTAAATCATGATTAATCAAAATAACTTGAAGTTCTCCGCGGTACCCCGCATCAATCGTGCCTGGGGTGTTAACCATAGAAACACCATGTTTGATGGCTAAACCAGAGCGTGGATGTACAAATGCTGCGAATCCAAAAGGCAGAGCGATTGATAATCCTGTTGGAACGAGTGCGCGCTCCCCTGGCTCTATGGTGATATCAACACGCGTGGTGATATCAGCGCCGGCATCTCCAGGCTTTCCATAAACAGGAAGCGGAACATCTGGATAAAGACGCTTTACGAGTACCTGCACATCACTCATGGATTGATCTCAAAATCTGGATCAACAAATGCCAGGAGCTTTGGATTCTCACGGATGTGATCAATAAATTCCTTTGGTGCTTTCTCTAAGAAGTGTGACATCGGAACAATTACATAGAGCGAGCTGGCACGTACTGCCACCGGGCCTTCATATGAATCTAAATGTCCTTCAGCCTCTGCATAAACCTTTCGCCCAGATTGTCCGGTGATTTTTGCAGTGATGTAAAGATTTGCGCCGACCGGGACTGGAAGAACAAAATCTGTTTCCAAGCGGGCAGTGACTGCAGGTGCGCGCAGCAACCACATCAATTTGCCGAGCGCCTCATCAAATGCGAGAGATAAAAGTCCACCATGTGCCAGACCAGGTGCACCCTGATGATTATCAGTCACGGTAAAGATTGCGGTGATGTTTTGACCTTCTCCAGCTTGCGCAACCAGATGCAGACCGGTCGGGTGAAGTTCACCGCATCCAAAACAATTTGCGTAATGCGAAGGAATTTGAGTTCCGGGCGCAGGAGCTAGCGGGTGTCTTTCTGGAACCACGCTATCTGGCGGCGGAGTTGTACTTGCTACTCGACTCATGAGCCGAGCCTAATGGATTACGCACCAGTAAGAGGTAGCGTTAGGAATATGAATCAACTCTACAAAGAGCGAGCACCGTGGCCAATCTGGCTCTGGCTCTTTCTCCTCTTTCTCGCCGCCTCACTCGCACTCGCAATTTATGCAGCGCTTGGCACAAGGTGGGGTTGGATTTCAATGTTGCTTCAAGTTCTGGGCTTGCTCTTCCTCTCGCAACGATCGACACTAGATATTGAAGTTACCGAAACACACCTGCAGGTTGGCAAGGCTCAGATTGAACGGAAATTTCTGGGGAAAATTGATGTACTCAGCAGCGAAGAGATGCGCAAATGGCGCGGCCCGCTTTCAGATCCAGCTTGTTACATGGCACTGAGATTCTGGATTCCGATTGGAGTCAAGATTGAGATCAATGATGCAAATGACCCCACCCCTTATTGGCTGGTGAGCAGCAAAAAAGCGCAACCGCTTGCGGCTGCGCTTTCGCAATAATCTAAATTTTCCTAATTGTTATTCGCAATCCTTGCAGACTGCTTTTGCACCTTCGCCCTTAGCGAGTTGTGAGCTGTGGTGAACGAGGAAACAGCGAGAGCATGTGAACTCATCTGTCTGCTTTGGAACAACGCGTACAGTAAGTTCTTCTCCAGATAGATCTGCTCCAGGAAGTTCTAGGTTCTCCGCGGCCTCTTCTTCATCGATATCAACCTGACCCGATTGAGCATCTGCTCTACGAGCTTTGAGCTCTTCGAGTGATTCCTCATGAAGTTCTTCATCGGTCTTTCTGGGTGTGTCGTAATCGGTTGCCATGGTGCACCTCCTTCTTTACTTCTAATTCGCATTCCTGCGAGAAAGTTTGTTCCAACCCAAATGGCAGAAACTCAACTCCCTAACGGGGCGGATAATGTCTTATAACAGCCCGCTATGGCTAATCAACGCTCGGCGTGTCGGGAATATTCCCTGCCAATTCAAAGCAAAGGCTAAATACTTCACCTATTACTCGATTACAGCCTCTTCTTGGCTCTATAGCAACCTTAAAGGCTCTTGCCCGCGGGCAATCAAACGCTCAAAGTGAACTTCACGCTTATCTACGAAGGTAGCAACATCACTTGTGGCCTTCTTTAAATACTCCGCTAGCTCCTCGCGAGCTGCTGCTCCATCACCTGTAAGAGTCGTAAGTTCAAATACGCCCCATGCGCGCAAGACCGGCATGACCACATCTTCAAGGTGCAACTTCAGGTCATAGATTCCAGCAAGTGCAATCTGAACTGATTTACGTCCCCACCCAGGCATGCCAGCTCCCGGCATCTGGAAGTTAATCAAGACATCTGTGATCGCACGCATCGCGGCATTTGGCTCTAACTTAATCGCTTCAGCCAAGAGGTTGCGGTAGAACAACATATGTAAGTTTTCATCGAGTGCAACGCGTGCCAGCATACCTTCGCAAATTGGATCATCGGAGATACGACCTGTGTTGCGGTGTGAAATACGGGTTGCAAGTTCTTGGAAAGTTACATAAGAGATCGTGTGCAGCATGTCATTTGGATAGGGGGTTTGATAACCAACCTGCATATGAGCCATGCGAAGATCTTCTAACTCATTGGGATCAACACCGCGAGTTGCCATCAAGTAATCGCGAAGAACGATTCCATGACGCGCCTCTTCTGCGGTCCAGCGATTGATCCAGGTATTCCATGCGCCATCACGACTCGTCGCAAATGCAATCTCAGTGTGATACGAAGGCAAGTTATCTTCAGTTAACAAATTCAGGACAAGTGAATCTTGGGCAACTGCGGTGAGCTTTGAATCTTTAGCCTCCCACGCATCACCATTGAGCGGGCCGGCAAAGGTGCGTCCTTCAGACCAAGGGACATACTCGTGTGGATACCAATCGCGAGTTGTTCTGATGTGGCGTTCAATTTCGATCGCGACTGCAGGTTCTAGATCGCGAATCAATCGCGACTGAATCTTTGGATCGGTCTCAGCCATTAATAAACTCCCCTAAAGTCTTAAGTAGTAGATGAAAGGTACCCTGAGGGAGAGGGTTACTCGCCAGTCTGCTCGCCCAACTTACGGGTGCGAGTTTGAGCCTGTTCCGTACGCCATTTCTTTATCAGCGCGTGGTTTCCTGAGAGCAAGACCTCGGGAACTTCTAGCCCGCGCCAGGATGCAGGTTTTGTGTAATTTGGATACTCCACCACATTCTCTGGAAGTGAATGAGATTCCTCAACCAGCGAATCGGGGTTGCCGAGCACCCCTGGAATCAACCTGATCACAGCCTCCATGGTTACGAGGGTTGCGACCTCTCCCCCACCTAATACGTAATCTCCTATAGAGAGTTCGCGAACTCTCACTCCAGGAACGGTTCGGTAATGCTCAGTTACTCGGTGATCGATTCCTTCATAGCGCCCGCAAGCAAAAATGAGATGCTCCTTCGTTGCAAGCTCTGCAGCAACTACTTGAGTGAGTTTTTCTCCGGCAGGAGTGAGGACGATTAATTCATGAGTTGTTGCATCACTCGAAGCGAGTACCTGATCAATCGCAGCGCCCCATGGTTCAGGCGACATCACCATTCCAGCGCCACCGCCATATGGAGTGTCATCTACGCTCTTATGAACACCGTGCGCTTGGTCGCGCAGATCATGAATCTTGATCTCTACCAGGCCATTCTCTTCAGCCTTACCGATGAGAGATAACTTAAGAGGAGCAAAGTAATCTGGAAATATTGAGATGAGATCGAAGGTAATTTTATTCATCACTCTCGCCCCTCTCCTCGTTCTCA
>CAIZHC010000113.1 GCA_903932705.1 uncultured Actinomycetes bacterium
GCGTTTAGTTCGGATTGATCAATGGCGTTGAGAACAACTTCGTTGAGATCAAATACCTTGGCATTCTTAAGAGGATCATCATCTTGCAACCTTGAGAGGTTAATGATCTCTTGTACCAAATCACTTAAGCGCTTCGACTCAGCTTGCATACGTGTTGCAAAGCGCACAATTGCTTCAGGATCATCTGCTGCACCGAGAACTGCCTCAGAGAGAATTGAGAGGGCGCCGATAGGAGTCTTAAGTTCATGTGAAATGTTGGCAACGAAGTCGCGACGAATAGAGTCGAGTCTGCGCATCTCGCTATCATCAAAGATTAATACGCAGATCAAGCCATCGGCTTCAAGTGGAATTACTCGCACTAACAAATCATGAGTTCCGGTACCGAGTGGTCCGCGAGGAAGTTCCATCGTTGCCTCTTGAATATTGCTACTACGACGCACGGCACGCACCAGATGTTGAAGCGACTCATTATTTATTCTGTTATCGCGGTGGAGATTAAAGTTATTTACATTCTCACTCATATAAATGATGAGGTCATTGCCGCCGATGATGATGGCTTCAGCATCGATATTGGAGAGCAAGGTCGCCATAGCCGGTGAAACTTCATGCGGATCGAAGTACTCCGCCACCTCTACCTTGCGTTTGATCCAACTCACCCCCTAATCGTAGGAGCCTTCGGGTCGTCGACCATCCCAAGTGGCCCTTTACTGGGAAAACAGCCCCAAATCTTCAGATTCCGTTTAGGACAAGTTCACATTTAGTCCTGTGTCAGAGCAGGGGGCGGGGTACCCTTCACCAATGCGCGATGTATTCCACGAGGAGCTCGAGTCCATTACGGCCGACCACCTCAAAATGACAGCTCTGGTACGCGATGCAATTGAATCCGCCACCAAGGCACTTCTCAATGCAGATCTTCAGTTGGCCGAAAAGGTAATCGCCGATGATCTTGCCGTAGACACCATTCAACACAACTTGGATGAGCGCACCATCAACATTATGGCTCGCCAACAACCAGTTGCCTCAGACCTTCGTCGCCTCGTCAGCTCACTTCGCATCAGCGCGGATCTTGAGCGCATGGGCGATCTCGCTCACCACATCGCCAAGTTAGCTCGTATGCGTTTTCCAAATAAGGCTGTCCCAGATGAGGTTGTGGAGACAATCGCTGAGATGGGCTTTGCCGCTTCACGCATCGTCGAGAAGATGGCAGTTGTTCTTGAATTTCGCGATACCAACCGCGCGCTAGAGATTGATGCGGATGACGATGAGATGGATAAGTTACAACGCAAGTTGATCTCAACCATTCTTGGACCAGAGTGGAAACATTCTGTTGAGTCCGCAGTTGATATGGCCTTTGCAAGCCGCTACTACGAGCGCTTCTCAGATCACGCGGTCTCTATAGCACAACGTGTGTACTACACCGAGACCGGAGAATTCGCTCCTAAGAGTTGAGTGCTAGGAGTTAGCGTTAGTTTGCGCTTCTTTTAACGCTTTCCTTGATTTGCAACTGCAGTAATTGCATCTGCAGCTGCCGCTGGATCTAAGTACTCGCCACCTTTTGTTTTAGGTGTGAAATCATCATTGAGTTCATAGAGCAACGGGATTCCAGTTGGAATATTGAGTCCTGCGATATCGGCATCTGAAATTCCATCAAGGTGCTTTACCAAAGCGCGGAGTGAATTTCCGTGGGCAGTCACAAGCACTGTCTTATGCGCTGTGAGATCAGGGATGATTGCATCAAACCAGTAAGGCAACATACGAACCACTACATCTTTGAGACACTCTGACCTTGGAAGCGCATTTCCGAGATCTGCATAACGTGGATCGTGCGCTTGGCTGAACTCATCGTTATCTTCAATTGGTGGAGGTGGCACATCAAAGGAGCGGCGCCAGAGCATAAATTGCTCCTCGCCATAAGCAGCCAAGGTCTGCGCCTTATCTTTACCTTGCAAAGCTCCATAGTGGCGCTCATTTAAACGCCAAGAGCGATGCACCGGAATCCATGAGCGATCACATTCATCTAGGGCAATTTGGGAGGTGTTAATTGCACGGCGGAGAAGTGAGGTGTGCAGGATATTTGGAAGTAAACCGCGCTCTTTAAGGAGCTCACCGCCGCGCTTAGCTTCTGCCCGACCCTTCTCAGAGAGATTTACATCGACCCATCCAGTGAAGAGATTCTTAGCGTTCCACTCGGATTCACCATGACGAAGCAAGATTAATTGTGTGCTCATTGCACCAGTTTAATAGAAGTTTCCTCGCCCCGAGACAGCACCCAGTCATATACATCCAATGTTCGCCTTGCCGTTGATTCCCACCCGAAGTTAGAGGCGTGATTGATTGCACCTAGCGACAAACCCATACGCCGAGCGGGATCAGCTAAAAGTCGTGAGATGACTGCGGCCCAGGCTTTGGGATCATGACCATCAACAAGAGAGCCGGAGATTCCATCAGCAACTGCAGTGCGAAGACCGCCAACGGCTGTGGCAACAACAGGAGTTCCACATGCCTGCGCTTCTAGCGCTACCAGACCAAAACTCTCTGAATAACTTGGAACGCAGACCAAATCTGATGCGCGATACCAATTCGGCAATTCATCGCGTGGAACTGGTGGCACAAAGTGAATGACATCATCGACCCCAAGGAACTTTGCAAGGGTCTTAAGGCGCTCTGGTTCTGCCTCCCCGGCGCCTGAAGCGCCACCCATAATTACTAGGGCAAGTTTGGCGCGCAGGTGTGGGGTGTGATCTAACAACTCTGCTGCCGCACGAACTAGAACCTCTGGACCCTTATGCGGTTGTACTCGACCAACAAAGGTAAGCATTTGCGCATCGGGTGCAATATTTAATTTGGCACGGGCAGCAGACTTACCTGTTCCAACAGTGAATCTTTGTAAATCAACCCCAGGTGCAACCACGAAAACATTGTCAGGAGATGCGCCGTAAAGGGAGACGAGGCTTGCTGCTTCGGCATCGGTATTTGCTATCAATGCCGCTGCATTCTTAACAATCTGCTCTTCGCCGATTGCGCGAGTTGCGGGTTCTGAACTCTCTCCTTCAGCCAGATTTAAATTCTTAACGCGTGCCATGGTGTGCATGGTGTGAACCAATGGAATCGAAGTTCGCTCTGAGAGCATCCATCCGAGTTGTCCACTGATCCAGTAGTGAGAGTGCAAAATCTTGTAGTAATTGGTTGGCAGTGAATTGAAAACTTCCATAACGCCGTGAGTTAGAGCACCAATTTGCGATGGCAACTCCTCCTTGGTCAGTCCTTTAAATGGACCGGCCTCAATATGACGAACTGTTACGCCTGGAGCGATTTCAACGATTTTCGGTAGGTAGGGATCAGTAGCCCTCGTATAAATATCAACATCAACGCCTGAAGCTGCCATTTTGATAGCGCTCTCCACGACATAAATATTCATGCCGCCGGCATCGCCCATACCCGCCTGATCTAACGGCGAGGTGTGAACCATCAACGTTGCTATACGACCTCGCATAAGAAAAGTCTATAACTGGCTTACTGAGTGCGATACCTGAATTTCGCCAGTTACCTGCGAACCACCTCTAACAAGCACAGGATCTATCTCGGCATCAATATCCCATGCCTTCAAGACGGCCTTAACAATCGCGGGAAAGGCGCGATCAGAACCATCGCTTACTTTAAAGATACAGGCACGTCCATCAGCGAGTGAGAGAAGTTCGACAGCTTCTGCGCCATCTTTTACAAAGAGACCAGGGATTTGATTCATGAGGGTGGTGGTCAATCGACCAATGCCAGCGACCATCTCCGGATGAGCAAGACATGCTGCAACTACCTCTTGATAAATTGGATCTTGCGATATTCGCATGGCGTGTGTTCCACGTGCAAAGTTATGGGTTGTAATAAGAAAGAGCGGTGCTCCACAACCATCTACCGATGTAGAGATTACTGAATCACCAATAAGTGTTTGTATCTCTTGGCGAATCGCGATTTGAAGTGGGTGCTCTGGATCCAAATAAGTTTTGGTATCCCAACCATTTACAACACAGGTGGCAAGCATTCCTGCATGCTTTCCGCTACAACCTTGGGCAAGACGTGTTGGAGAATTAGTGCCCCATGCAGCTTTTTCGGCGCGGCCGAGTGGAACATCAGGGGTATTTAATAAAGCTTCCACGCTCAATCCGGCACCCTGGAGAATTGATTCGACCACTTCGAAATGTGCAGGAGCACCTGAGTGACTAGCGCAGACAATCGCCAATTGGCGAGGTGAGAGTTTCAAACCATGGCGCACCATTGCAGCCGCTTGGAAAGATTTAATTGAGGAGCGCGGATACATCGGCGCGTCAATATCCCCTACAGACGCTCGCAGAGAACCATCGCTATTTATAAGAGCAAGATGTCCATTGTGAACAGACTCCACAACTCCAGCACGGATTACTTCGGCGAGTAGATCGCCGGTGAAATTACTCATGTATTACTCCGCTTGGCGTTCGAGCGAGGACCACATGTAAGCCTGAAGCTCATGCCCATCCATCTCAACATCGTGAGCAAAGAAGAGTTGACCATCCACTAATCCGTATAGGCGTGATGCGGACTCCACTGATTTTCCTGATGGAGAGACATACCCACGATCGAGCGCAAGTTGAATCTTGGGACCGTCATAGATTCCGACCCAACCTTCGCCGCGACCAGTGTTGTAAGCCAACACAACTTCCAAAACTTTCTTTGGCTTTGGGTGCCAGAATCCAACTTCGTATTCAAATGCTTCGATGATATTCGCCGCATCATCGATCAACCACGTGCGTGAGTAATAATTCAGAAAGTTGCGGCCATCATGATTGAAAGTGACTTCTTGTGCAAATTGGAATGGTTGGATGCCAGGGTATTCACCGCGACCTTTACCGCGCCACGTTCCAATCATCCAAGCGAGTGGATAGAGATCTTCGTGAAGCCCCTCGGGAATTGTGAAAGCCATTTACTCTGCCCTTTCTTCACGCCACAAGCGAACTGCTCCGCGAATTCCAAAACCAATGAGAAATAAACCAAAGGCGACCGAGCCAGCAATTAACGCTACAGAAGTCCCAGTCACCACGGCTTAATCGTAACGGCTACCATTGATTTATGAAGAAGTTGGTCGTGAAGGTGATGACCGGCGCCAATGACGCTGAACGCACCTCACAAGCATTTACTGTCGCAGCCACTGCTCTGGTAAGCGGTTTCGAGGTTTCCCTCTGGCTTACTTCCGAGGCATCCGAATTCGCACGTCCAGGAGCCGCTGAGAGCTTTCAACTTCCACACGCAGCGCCACTCAATGAATTGCGAGATGCAATTCTGACGCGCGGAAGCATCACCCTCTGCACGCAATGCGCAGCACGTCGTGGCATTACAGAAGCAGATCTCATCCCTGGCATTGTTATCAAAGGCTCAACCTCTTTTGTCGAAGAGATTATGGCCGACGGAGTTCAGGTAGTTGTCTACTAGTTTTTAATTAAGGCCTCTGCGCTTAAGCAGTGGCTCGATATCAGCGTCACGAGCACGGAAATTGCGATACATCTGCATCGAATCAATGGAGCCACCTCGGCTCAAGAGCTCATTGCGGAAGTGATCTCCATTTGCGCGAGTTAACCCGCCATTCTCCTTAAACCAATCGACGGTATCTGCATCGAGAATTTCAGACCAGATATAGCCGTAATATCCGGCGGAATAACCACCAGCGAAGATGTGCGAGAAGTAAGTGGTGCGGTAGCGAGTTGGGACTGGTGCGTAGTTAAGTCCGTACTCCTCAATTGCTTTGCGTTCAAACTCTTCAACATCTCCAATATCAAAACCATCTTGAATCTGATGAAGTGCTAGATCCAAGATTGCTGCTTGCAGGTAGGAGGCGGTGTCATGACCTTGGTTGAAGGTGGAAGAGTTCTCTATGTTGTCGATGATTGACTGTGGCAATCTTTCGCCTGTCTGATGGTGAACTGCATAATTGTTCACAATCTCTGGCCAGAAGATCCACATCTCATTTACCTGTGATGGGAATTCAACAAAGTCGCGTTCTACATTTGTGCCTGAAACTCGTGGGTACTTCACCTGCGAGAAGAGGCCATGGAGTGCGTGGCCGAATTCGTGGAACAAAGTCGTGAGGAAATCAAAGGTAAGCAGCGTTGGCTCACCTGCTGGTGGCTTCACGATATTGAGGTTGTTGACCACTACTGGAAGTTGGTTGAAGAGGAAGTTTTGATCGACCAAGTTGTTCATCCAGGCACCGCCCCGCTTTGAGTCGCGGGTATAGAAATCACCAATAAATAAGCCTAATTTCGAGCCATCTGCGTTATTTACCTCAAAGGCGCGGGCCTCTGGGTGATAGGTGACAATATCTGGACGTTCCTTGAAGGTAATTCCAAAGAGTTTAGTTGCCGCATAGAAGACGCCATCGTGCAGAACTTTCTCTAACTCGAAATAAGGCTTAAGTGCAGCGGTATCAACGTTGTACTTCTCGGCGCGCACCTGCTCGGAGTAGAGATCCCAATCCCAACTTTCAAGCACAAAGTTCTCACCGCTGGCGTTGATAGCCTCCTGTAGAACTGCTCCTTCACTCTTTGCATTCGCGACGGCGGAGATTGCAATCTTGCGCAACATGGTGTGAATATTTTCTGGTGACTTTGCAGTGTTCTCACTCGTGATGTACTCAGCGTGGCTCTTAGCGCCAAAGAGTGTGGCGCGCCTGGCACGTAACTTTGTCATCGCCGTGAGAGTTGATTTTGTGTCACTCTCATTTCCGCGATTAGCTCTGGCTATAGAGGCGCGCATGATCTTCTCGCGAAGGGAGCGATTCTTGAGGGTTGCTAACACTGGGTTACCCGTGAAGTTCACCGCGGCAATCATCCATTTACCGTTTAAACCTCGAGATTCTGCCGCTGCTTTTGCTGCAGCAATCTCATTCTCGCTCAAACCGTCGAGCTCTTCGATTGAGTCAACAATGATTGCCGAATCGTTTGTGTCTGTTAATACTTTGCGTGAAAACTCTGCCTCTAGCTTTGAGAGTTCCTCATTAAGCGCTTTAAGTTCCTCGCGTTGAGCTTCGGTCAGGTGCGCACCAGCAAAATGAAAATCTTTGTAATACAACTCAAGGAGTCGTGTATCTTCATCGCCCAGGTCAAGAGATTCGCGCTCGTTGTATAACTTCTGGATTCGAGACCAGAGTGCGGGATTTAATTTAATCGCATCGGAATGAGCTGCAAGCTTGGGAGCAATCTCTTCCTCCATCGCATCCAGAGAATCTGAAGTATCGCTATATGATTTATTAAAAAATACGAGATTTACGCGAAGTAGTGTGCGTCCGCTTTTCTCCAGAGCAACGATGGTGTTATCAAAGGTGACATCAGGTTGCGCGATAATCGCATCTACTTCTGCAAGTTGTTCTTCCATGCCACCATAAAAGGCTGGTAGGTAGTGCTCATCACGGATGAGAGCAAAGGGGGGCATCTCATATTCCAGAGTGCTTGGCGCTGCAAAGGGGTTGGAAGGATCAAGGCTCATGCCCGTAATCCTATTCTGCGGGTACTAGTACTTCTTGTGTCGCGCTCACGCCATCAATCTCAAGAACCCCATCGGTGGGTGTACTTCGCTTGATGACCGCAAGTGCAATTGGGCCAAGCTCATAGTGCCTAGACATGGAGCCGATAAAGCCGATCTCCTTGCCCTCATAAGTGACCTTGGCACCGTGATCTGGCATGTGCACCATTGAGCCATCTAGATGCAGAAGAACTAAACGGCGAGGTGGGTGGCCCAAGTTGAAGACTTTGGCGACAGTTTCTTGGCCGCGATAGCAGCCCTTCTTCATATGAACAGCGGTGTGAATGAAACCGAGTTCATTCGGAATCGATTTGTGATCAGTCTCCAGCAAGATACGCGCGTGACCGGCTGCGATGCGCTCTGCTTCTAGCGCCCAAGTGCCAACTTGGATATACCCAGCAGCTGAATAAGCAGCAATGACATCTGCAAGTTCGGTGCGAGGAACTAGGGCGTAAGGGCCACCCCAAGCATCTGCAGCACCTGGTGCACGAAGTACTGCGAAATCTGCGCTGCGATCTTGCACATCAACATCCAGCATGAACTTCATCTTGTTCAGGTAGGTAATGAGCTCGTCGCGCTTTGCAGCTTCCAGATGAAACCAGAGGGCTTCACCATCGTTGACGAAGAAGAGTTGCTGTTCGATATGTCCTTGCGAATCGAGCAATAAAGTTTCGCTCCACTGACCAGCAGGCAGCGTCAATAATTCTTGAGTCATCATGTCGTTGATCCATTTGACTCGATCTTTTCCTGCAACATTTACTACGGCGCGATGGGAGAGATCAGCCCATGCTTTGCCGGCAGCGAGCGCACGTTGTTCTTGATTAGGCTCGCCAAAATGCCAGATGGCACCTTGATCTAAACCTGACTCTACGAGAACCGCGCTCATCTATTTATTAACCTGTTAACTGGTTAGTTGGTGAGAGCAGAACATGATGCACATGTTCCATAAATTGCGAAGTGGGTGACATCGGTTCTAAAACCGTAATCATCAGAGAGTTGTTGCACGAAAGGCGCGGCTGTTTCGATTGGAGCATCTCCGACAACTCCGCAGACTCCACAGACTAGGTGCAGGTGAGTGAGCTCTTCTGCTGCGTGATAGGTAGCGCCACCATGACCGAGGTGAGTGTGTTGAACCAGGCCAACATTCTCAAGAGTCTCAAGATTGCGGTAGACCGTGGATAAATTAATTCCAGGGTGCGTAATATGAATCTTGTTTGCAACCTCTTCTGGGGTTGCATGTCCTAGATCGCGGACAGCCTGCAATACCAATTCACGCTGTGGGGTGAGTCTTAAGCCCTTATCTCGTAATTCATTCTGTTCAGCCATGGTCTTAGCCTAAACCTCCTCGGAGAATGTGAACAAAGCCTCGATGTAGTGCTCACCAGTTATGCCTAGATTTTGCGCATTAGGTGGTGCGGTCTGAGGTTCTAGACAGACCCCATCACTATCTTCTGTGTAAACCACCCAATATGGAGCATCAGATTCGACGGTAATACGAGCAGCGCCTGGCCATACAACTGATGGAACGCCTTTAATCTCGGTGAAACAGTCATCCCAGGGCTCTTTGGGTTGAGGAACGAACTCACCTGTCGGTAATCCATCATCACCACGAAGCATCATTCGACCAGCCGAGAACTCCACTTCGGCAGCATCTCCACGTTCAAGCTCGCGAGGAAACCAAGGGTGGAAGCCAAGCCACGCTGGAAGATCGCAACCATTGGGGGTGTACTCCAAAATCCAACGCACTGCATCATCCAAAATCTCAATCGTCTGTTCGACGACTGCGCCGTTATAAGGAGCCGGAAGCTCTAAACGAGCGCGACCACTTCCGGTCTCCTGCCACGAACTTGTAAATCCATATCCGTGGATTGCATGCGGCGGTGACCAACTTGTTGGAAGGGTATGCACAATTCCAGATTCGCTGGTGATCAATCCTTCATCGATACGACCAGCCCAGGGAGCCATCGCATACCAACCCCACGACAACGGGGTTCCACGAAATGGAACTGCAAATTGTAAATCGCGCCATTGGAGCGAAGCGATACGAGCACCTTGGTCGAGATCAATCGAAACAGATATCTCTGATCCATCAATGTGTTGCATTAGTAACCTTCTAACTCACTTTGGGTAGGGGGATTTGCGCCAGCGCGCGAACATGTAATGGCCGCGGCGCGAGCGGCGCGGTTTAAAGTTTTCTCTAGTGTTTCTCCAACTAAATGAGTAAGACCATATTTAACAATCGACTCAACCAAGATTGCGCCGACAGTATCGCCAGCTCCAACCGTGTCGACTACGTCGATCTTGATGCCGGGTACGGTGACTTCGCCATCTTGAGTGAAGCCGTCAATACCATCAGCACCCTTTGTGATAACTACGAGCAGGGTCTTCTCGTTGATAAATGACTCGGCGGCGCTTCTAAAGTCCATCTCGGGGTAGAGCCAAGCGAGGTCATCTTCGCTCATCTTGATGACATCTGAGATGGTCGCCCATTTTTGAACAATCGACTGGTATCTCTCCCGGTCATTTACAACTGAGCTACGGATATTCGGATCAAATACCAACGGTGCCTTAACTTGCTTTGCCCAATTAAAAAGTTTGGTGGCGCCGGGTTCCACAATCGTGGCGAGTGTTCCGATATGCAGGACTGCAGGTGGAGTCACTGGATTTGGTAACCATGATTCATCAAATTCAAAGGTGGCGGTGCCATCAATCAAAAATTCGTAAGAGGCACTTCCATCACCGTCTAGAGTCACTGTGGCTAAACAGGTTGGATTGCTTGAGGAGTGCGCGTAATCGAGTTTCACGCCATCTGCAAGCAGTTCAGCTCGTGCTTGCTCACCGTAGCTATCTGTAGA
>CAIZHC010000114.1 GCA_903932705.1 uncultured Actinomycetes bacterium
CTGGAAGGAGTTTGAGCTTGAGGTGATGCGCGATAACCGTGACAACGTTGTAATCGTATGTAGCATCGAGAATGTCGATCCCATGGGAGTGCACACGGGCGATTCCATCACCGTCGCACCTGCGCTAACTCTCACTGACGTTGAATATCAGAAGTTAAGAGATCTTTCGATAGAGATTATTCGTGAAGTAGGCGTAGATACCGGCGGATGCAATATTCAATTCGCAGTTAATCCAAATGATGGTCGAATTATTGTTATTGAAATGAATCCCAGAGTCTCTCGCTCTTCCGCTCTCGCATCTAAAGCGACGGGGTTTCCGATTGCAAAGATTGCGACAAAATTGGCTATTGGTTACACCTTGGATGAGATTGAAAACGATGTCACAAAGAGCACACCCGCCTCATTTGAACCCACTTTGGATTACATCGTCGTCAAAATTCCGCGTTTTGCCTTTGAAAAGTTTGCGGAGGCAGACCCTCGTCTTACAACCACAATGAAGTCAGTTGGCGAAGCTATGGCTATGGGTCGCTCGTTTCCTGAAGCGCTCCAGAAAGCGCTGCGTTCACTGGAGAAAAAGGGAAGCACATTTTCATGGAATGCTGAGGGAGAATCACTTGATTCGCTCTTAGGAAAGATTGGAACGCCTACCGAATGGCGCCTACAACAAGTTCAAAGAGCTTTGTGGCTTGGTGCCAGCATTGAAACAGTTCATGCAATTACCAAGATAGATCCATGGTTCTTGGCTCAGATCGAAGAGATTAATTTATTTGCCAACCAAATTGCCGCTGAGCCACTTCTTGATACCCAGTTACTTCGTCGCGCCAAGAGCATGGGCTTCTCGGATCAACAAATTGCTCAACTTCGCCACGTTACTGAAGGGGAGATCAGGGGAGAGCGTCATTCTGCAAATATTCATCCGGTCTATAAAATGGTTGATACCTGTGCGGCAGAATTTGAATCAAATACCCCGTATTACTACTCCTCATACGATCTAGAGTCAGAAGTTTTGCCTCGGACCAAACCTGCAGTCATCATCCTGGGAAGTGGCCCTAATCGAATTGGCCAAGGGCTTGAATTTGATTACTCGTGCGTCCACGCCGCTTTCGCGCTTCGCGATGCAGGATTTGAAACCATCATGATTAATTGCAACCCAGAAACTGTTTCAACAGATTACGACACTTCTGATCGTCTCTATTTTGAGCCTCTGACCCTTGAAGATGTTCTTGAGGTGATAGCGGCGGAAACTGCTGCAGGACCCGTGCTCGGCGTAATTGCACAGTTGGGTGGGCAAACTCCACTGGGTCTGGCAAGAGGTTTACTTGAAGCAGGAGTGACGATTCTAGGAACGAGTCCTCATGCCATTGATATGGCTGAAGATCGAGGTGAATTCGGACGAATTCTTCAAGAGAATAATTTGAATGCTCCAAAGTTCGGTCTCGCTCGTTCTTACGAGGAGGCGGTGGCGGTAGCCGCGGACATCACATATCCAGTTCTGGTTCGCCCCTCCTTCGTTCTAGGTGGTCGCGGAATGGAGATCGTTTACGATGACGAATCACTTCGGGGTTTTATCGAGAAGGCAACTGAGATAACTCCAAATCAACCAGTTTTGATTGATAGATTCCTTGATGATGCGATCGAGATAGATGTAGATGCCCTTTTCGATGGCAAAGAGCTTTATATGGCAGGCATTATGGAACATATCGAAGAGGCTGGAATCCACTCTGGTGATTCAGCTTGCGTGCTTCCGAGTATCTCGCTGAAAGCAGATCAACTCTCAGAAATCCATGCAGCTACGGAGAAGATTGCCAGGGGAGTGGATGTTCGGGGCTTGATTAACATTCAATTTGCGATTTCTCGAGCAGATGGCATTTTGTATGTTCTTGAGGCAAACCCACGTGCTTCGCGCACCGTGCCATTTGTTTCCAAGGCAACCGGTATTCCGCTTGCTAAAGCAGCGTCGTTGATATCTATCGGAGAATCAATCGCTTCGATGAGAACATCCGGAGTTCTTCCGACAGCTGGCGATGGAGTTCCATTTGGAATGTGCGTTAAAGAGGCGGTGCTCCCTTGGAATCGTTTCAGAAGAGTAGATGGAACCGGAGTTGACTCAGTCCTTGGACCTGAAATGCGATCTACCGGCGAGGTTATGGGTATCGCCGAAACATTTGGTGAGGCCTACGCAAAGAGTCAGATTGCATCATTTGGAGCGCTACCTAAAACAGGAAGTGTCTTTTTATCACTCTCTGAACGGGATAAAGCGGCGAGCGTTATTCCTGCACAGAGATTGACTGAACTTGGTTTCACTCTCTTAACGACCTCCGGAACCCATAAATTCCTAGCAGATAATGGAGTTCAATCAACGGTTGTACGAAAGAACTCAACTCCAGGAGATGGTCTATCTGCGGTCGACATTATTAATACTGGTCAGGTTGATTTAGTTATCAATACTCCACTAGGACGCGGTACTCGTCACGATGGCTGGCTAATTCGAACGGCATCAGTACAACGTGGAATTCCAATTATCACGACCATAGCCGGCTTTAAGGCGGCGGTTGAGGGAATAGTTGACCTGAGTAATCGCGAAGCAAGCGTTCGTTCTTTGCAACAATGGCAAGCGATGGTGGGACGATGATAAATTCAAAAGCTGCCTCTATAAAGGCTGAGTTGATTTCAAATAAGAAGGCCGGTTCTTATAACCATATGGTCTTCTCTGTTGGGGAGTTGGCGGCACATTGCAAGCCAGGTAATTTTGTCGCCATCAAAGTAGGTGGTCCAACTTCAGCAATGGTCTTGCGACGCGCCTTTGCTATCTACCGAGCTTCTATGAGATCCGATGGAATGGGACTCCTAGAATTGGTTGTAGCACCATATGGAAATGGCAGTAAGTGGTTAGCCTCTCAAGAGGCTGGAAGCGTGGTTGATGTAATAGCGCCACTTGGTACTTCATTTGGAATTCCGGTAGAGCCGGTAAACGCGCTTCTCGTTGGAGGGGGTTATGGTTCCGCTCCGCTCTTCGCTCTAGCCGAAACCTTAAAGCAACGAGGATGTCGCGTTGATATGGTTCTTGGAGCAAGTACTGCGGCCAAAATTTATGCACCTCTTGAAGGTAAGCGTTCTGTGAATTCATTAACGATCACGACAGATGATGGTTCTGCGGGAACCATGGGACGAGTCAGCGATGTACTTAGTCAACTGATTCAAGAGAATGAGGTTGATGTCATCTACTCTTGCGGACCTATGGCAATGTTGCAGGCTATTACTGAGATCTCGACTGCACACGATGTAGTGCACCAGTGCTCGGTAGAGGAATCGATGGCATGCGGAATTGGCGTATGCATGACCTGCGTTCTGCCGGTGCAAGGCGATGATGGTGTTATACGAATGACGCGTACCTGCGTCGAAGGCCCCGTAATGGATGGGAATAGGGTTCTCTGGAGTACTTCACGGGAGATTCCAGATGGGGTGTGGGGTAAATGAGCATTAACTTCTCAACTTCAATCGCAGGACGATTCTTTCCAACTCCTATTTTTACAGCATCAGGGTGTGCTGGATCCGGTAAGGAACTCTCGCAGTTCTTTCCACTCACCTCACTCGGAGCTATTGTCACAAAATCGATCATGATTAAGCCACGAAGCGGTCGTGCAACTCCGCGCATGGCTGAAACGCCTAGTGGGATGCTCAACTCGATTGGGCTTCAAGGTCCCGGCATTGATCTCTTTCTAGAGAACGACATCCCGTGGCTTCGCGATCAAGGTGCTCGCATTATCGTGAGCATTGCAGGGGAGAGCGTGGAGGATTATGCGGTACTTGCTCGCAGACTTCGTAATATTCCTGGAATTAGCGCCTTAGAAGTCAATATTTCATGCCCAAATGTTGAAAATCGCGGTCAAGTATTTGCCTGCGACCCCACAACTGCGTCAGATGCAATATCTGCAGTCCGCAAGAACATTGGGGGAGAACTGCCGATAATTGCCAAGTTATCTCCGGATGTGACGGATATTGTTTCAATCGCTAAGAGCGTGGTTGATGCCGGTGCGGATGGTCTGGCGCTTATCAATACGTTGCTTGGAATGGTTATCGATACTAACTCAATGCTTCCTAAGTTATCCCAAAAGACAGGTGGGCTGTCTGGGCCTGCAGTTCGTCCTGTCGCTGTTCGTGCAATTTATCAAGTACGTGCAGCTCTTCCTGAAATTCCAATTGTTGGAATGGGTGGCGTAAGTTCTGGTAGAGATGCCTTTGAATTGGTTCTGGCTGGAGCAAATGCGGTTTCTATTGGAACGGCAACTTTTGGAGATCCCCTGGCTGCCATGTCGATAACTCGAGAGCTCGAAGAGATTGTCGAGGCTCGCGGGTTTAGCAATTTTAGTGATGCAGTTGGATACGCCCATCGAATGGAGCAAGCATGACTCAAAAACTCTCTCCCATTATCCTTGCCTTAGATACCGATGATTTGGATATTGCCAAGCGCTGGGTCGAGATCACTGCTGAGTCAATTGATATCTATAAAGTGGGATTGGAGTTCTTCCTCAAGCATGGAGCGAAAGGATTGCGGGAGCTTCGCGAAGTTCGAGATTTCCAACTCTTTCTAGATCTCAAACTTCACGATATTCCAAATACAGTTAGCGGAGCGGTTGCATCTGTAAGAGATTTATCTCCAAAATTCTTGACGGTGCACGCGGCAGGTGGCAAAGCGATGATAGCGGCGGCGGCGCAGAGCGCGCCAGATATATCGATCACAGCCGTGACGGTACTGACCTCTTTAGATGCGCATGAACTCGAAGCGATGGGGATTCCGCAAGGTCCACTGGCCTACGCACTTTCTCTCGCAAAGAATTCAGTTGCAGCTGGTGCTCACTCGATTGTCTGCTCACCATTAGAGGTGACTGCTATTCGCGAAGTTGTTGGGGCAGAAATCGAACTCATCACGCCTGGAGTTAGACCTGCAGAGTCTGACCTTGGGGATCAAAGCCGAGTTATGACTCCTTCGCAAGCTCTGCAGGCTGGTGCGAACTTTCTTGTAATCGGCCGACCTATAACCTCATACTTCTCTACATCACCCGAAGCCATGAAAGAGCGAGCACGAGAAATCCGGGAGTCTCTTACTTGACCATCACTCCACCACCGAAACTTACGCATGAGGAGCGTCTAGCGGCGCTTGATAAGGCAAAGGTTTCCAGGCGAGAACGCGCAGAAATTAAGCGTGCAATCACAGTTGGTGAAATAACGATATTTGACGCAATTAATGATCCGCGCGAATCAATCCGTCGCATGAAGGTGATAGAGCTTCTCTCCTCGATTCCGGGTGTAGGAAAAGCCAGAGCGACCCTCATTATGGAGAGGAGAAATATCTCACCCACAAGACGCATAGGCGGACTCGGGCAGTTACAACTCAAAGCTCTCAGTAAAGAGTTGTCACTTGCTAAAGTAGATCCCATGCGTGGCAAGTTGATTGTTATCTCCGGACCAGGAGGGGTGGGCAAGAGCACCATCACTTCAGCGCTTCGTTCAGATCCCAGATTTTGGATAAGTGTTTCTGCGACGACCCGCGAACCAAGAGCAGGAGAGCGAGATGGCATTGATTACTATTTCTATACTGAAGAACGTTTCCAGGCCCTCATTGATAGTGATGAGTTGCTCGAATGGGCTGAATTTGCGGGGAACCGTTATGGCACTCCCAGCGCGCCGGTAGAAGAGTGGCGGAACCTCGGCAAGCACGTGATTTTGGAGATTGAAATTGAGGGAGCAAAGCAGGTACGAGCTCACGATTCAGGAGCACTTCTCATCTTCATCGCGCCTCCTTCCTGGGATGAATTAGTCAGGAGGCTGGCCGGTCGAGGAACTGACTCTCCCGAGCGTCGCGCTGCCCGTTTAGCCCTCGCTGAGCAGGAGATGGCGGCAGCAGGAGATTTTGACGCAACCCTGATAAATGAGGACGTCGAAGCTCTTGTCGCTCAACTGGTATCCTTGGCGACTGCTTAACCGACGAATAGAGGGACACATATGTCTGCTGAACTCACCGATGGAATCACCCATCCACCAATTGACGAACTTCTCGATGCTGCTGGTTCCAAGTACAGCCTCGTTCTCTATGCGGCCAAGCGTGCCCGTCAGATTAACGCTTACTACTCTCAACTCGGAGAAGGTCTCCTTGAATATGTAGGACCTCTTGTTGAGACCTATGTTCATGAGAAGCCTCTTTCA
>CAIZHC010000115.1 GCA_903932705.1 uncultured Actinomycetes bacterium
AGAGAGATCCTGCCTTATCCTTCAAGCGATCCTTCACCATGGGGAACTGATCCAAAATTTCATTGAAGCGCTGTTGCACAATCTTCTGATCGTTTATTAAGAATGCACCGAGTTCAATATTCTCGCGCACTGTCAGGTCAGGGAACAAACTACGTGCCTGCATAACTTGAACGATTCCACCTTTAAGGATAGCTTGTGGAGATTTTCCGGCGATTGATTCGCCTTGAAAAGTAACGCTACCTAAGCGAGGGACTAGAAGCCCACTCACAACCTTCAGAAGCGTTGATTTTCCAGCACCATTAGGTCCAACTACACAGGTGATAGAGCCTTTTTCAACAGTTAGGTCAACGCCACGAAGGATGTCGCCCCCGCCGTAACCTGCAAAAACTCCACTAAGGGTAAGCACCTTAATTAACCTCCGTCATATCTGTACCCAAGTACGCCTCAAGAACCGCTGGGTCATTGCGAACAATCTCTGGTTTGCCTTCAAGAAGTGCGCTTCCCTGGTGCATAACCGAGACTTGATCGCAGATTCCCATGACGAATTCCATATCGTGTTCAACGATAATAAATGTAACTCCGGTCTTGTTTAACTCCTTGATCCGTCCACCCAGGTGTTTTAACAAGGTGGGATTAACTCCACCGGCAGGCTCATCGAGCAACATAACCTTAGGTTCAGCCACCATGATGAAGGCAAACTCCAACAACTTTTGTTGGCCGTATGACAAGCTACCTGCTGGTTCGCGAGAAAGCTTGGTTAACCCAACGAAATCTAGACTTTCAAGTGCTCTTGCACGTTCATCCGGTTGAGACCATTGACGCATCTGAGCAACAAGGCCCTTACGTTGTGCGGCAATATGAACGTTTTCAATCACGGTCAACCGAGGAAAAATCCTCGTCAACTGAAAGGTACGACCAATACCCGCCGCGAAAACTTCATCCGGTGTGGAGTTCGTTATGTCTTTACCTCTGAAAGTTACCTTGCCAGAGTCTGGAGTTTCATAACCTGTCATGACATTAAATAACGTGGTTTTGCCCGAACCGTTAGGCCCGATCAAACCATTAATGGCGCCCTCTTGGAAATTCATGGTGCAGTTCCTAAGAGCCTGAATTCCGCCGTAATTCTTAACTATGCCTTCTACTCCTAGAAGTGTCATTTGTGAGCACCCGCCTCTGCTGGACCCTCTAATTCGGAGTCAAGTATTCGTTGTTCCTTACGGACTACATGTGATCGCCATTTATCGGAAATTGCGGGAACCACACCGCCCGGTAGCAAGCGCAAAATCAGAATGAAGAGAGCTCCATATACGATCAGGAAGACGTTTGCTCCGCCAAATGTGATTAAGAAGTATTGCTGTGCGCCAGAGATTATCAACGCTCCCAGCGATGGTCCCAAGATTGTTCCGAGTCCACCTGCGAAGGCCATGATCGAAAGTTCAAGGTCGAAGGCAGGATCGAAGGAGAATTGTGGGTAAACAGATCCAACAAACATTGCATACATGCAACCCGCGGCACCTAAGAAGATAGCCGAGATAACAAATGCTGTGAGCTTGGAATTTCTGGTGTTGATTCCCAGGCTGCGCGCGCGATCTTCATCGTCGCGGATAGCCAACAAACTTAAACCGAACTTCGATCGGCGAATCATAAATGAGGTCACGATCGCGATTATTGCCAAGAAGAGCCCCACATAATAGTAAGGAAGATTAAAGATCGATCCATCCCAAGGTGGTTGTGAAACCTCAAGACCCTGTGATCCACCAGTCCAACCCCGCAGGTTATAAGCGAAGAGTTGGAAGATAAACATCAGCGCGATAGTCAGAACAATAAAGGTGTGCTTACGAACCCGCAGCACAATTAACCCAATGGGGATTGCCGCCAGGCCGGCCAGGAACATCGAAACTGGGATAAGGAGGAAGGTCTCCCACCCTGGTGGAATCTGCCAATACGAAGCAAGCATTGCAGTTGCATACTGTCCAATGCCGAAGAAGACTGCGTGGCCCAGCGCGATATAGCCGGTATAGCCCGAGAAGATATTCCATCCGGTTACTGCCATTAAGAAAATCATGGCGAAGACACCAATGGTTGAAATGGTTGGGTTATTGAAAACCAGCGGGAAGATAACTAGCACCAAGAATCCCACGGTGAGCGCTCCATAACGAATCGCTTTTGGTACCTCGTAGGATGGTGGAGTCGGGCGCTGACTGATCGTCGTATCGGTACTCACTGAGCTCGTACTCCCTTTTTACCAAATAGACCCTGAGGTCTAACCAATAGGACCAACATCAAAATCATGTAGAAAGCTGTTGAACCCCAGACTGGAGACCAGACAACTGCGACCACATCTTGAATCACCAACATGAAGATGGCCGCGACTAGTGCACCACCTACGCTGCCAAAGCCGCCCAAAATCACGATCACTAAGAGTCGAGAAATAATGTCGTACGAACTAGATGCATTGAACGCATTGGTTGTTCCAAAGATCATTCCACCGATTGCAGCAAGACCGATACCTATGCCCAAGGTAATCATGGAGACTCGATCGGTATCGATTCCAACTAGACGAGCAGCAACCGGGTTTTGCATTGAAGCGCGCAATGAACGTCCGAATTTGGTGCGATAGGTAACTAAGTATAAACAACTGAGTAAAAATGCACTCAGCAAGAAGGAGAGGACATAAATCAACGGAAAATTGAGTTTTCCGATACGTAGCGAATTGTTGATGTACGAAGCATGGATCTGTACAAAACCACTGTTATAACAAATATCCAGTATGCCTTCAATCAAAGTGGCAACTGCAAACATTGTCAGAAGCGACATCACGACTTTATTTGTCTTAATCGGCTTAATGAGGAAAACATAAATGAACATGCCCAAAGCGGTCATCAAAGGAGTCGTGAAGATCAACGACACAAATGGATCTATATGGAAATGTGTAGTAATTGAGTAGCTGAGATAAGCGCCTAAAACAATGAGAGCGCCGATTGCAAAATTCACGATATCCATTACGCCAAAGACCAGGGTAAGTCCTGCCGCCATCAAGGCGTAAAATCCGCCGACGAGCACTCCTTCAATAATTGCCTGTAAAACTAACACGCTAGTACGCCTCCCGATGTTGGTATCTCGCTATTTAGTAAAACAGGGCGGACTTTAGAGCCCGCCCTGTTCCGGCAATTACTACTTACATGCCTGGTGTAGTTCCCCAAGCCGGACGTAGCGTCTCGATTGGTGAAACCTTGTCAGGACCTCCTAGAGGCAATACAGGAACATATTGACCCTTCTGCCATTGGAAGACATAAGGAGCGGCACCAGAATTCTCGCCATCTGGCGCGAACTGAACTGGACCTTGAACACTCGTGAACTTAGCTCCAGAGTGTAAATATGCCTGCAATTTAACATTGCTGGTGGAACCAACCTTGTTAACTGCTTGTGCAAGAACCTGTCCTGCAGCAAATGCCTCTGGCACGTCGGCATTAATTGCGTTGATATCTCCACCATAGGTCTTGATATAAAGAGCAACCATGTCCTTGTTACCAGTGTAATTTGATGTTGGAATCCAAGTATTTGGAAC
>CAIZHC010000116.1 GCA_903932705.1 uncultured Actinomycetes bacterium
CTCGTGGTCTGTTTCTTTGTGCTCTTCCCTATCTATCTGGTAATTCTCTCTGCCCTCAGCCCAACGGGTAGCTTGCAGGTAACCTCTTTTATTCCAAAGACAATTTCATTCCATAATTTCTCTCAACTCTTCACTAGCCCAAAGATTCCATACCTAGTTTGGATGAAGAACTCTTTGGTGATCGCTGGCGTGGTTGCAATTCTGTCAGTGGTTATCGGAGCAGCATCAGCTTTCGCCTTTAGCCGCCTTCGCTTTAAGGGGAAGAAGCAAGGGTTACAACTTCTACTTCTCGTTCAGATGTTCCCTGCAATTCTTTCTCTCTCTGCGGTTTACGTCATCATGTCGCGCGTCTACTCATTCGCACCGCGGATCGGACTTGGAACTCAACCTGGATTGCTTCTGGTTTATATGGGCGGAGCGATGGGTGTAAATATCTGGTTGCTCAAGGGCTTCGTAGATTCGATTCCAATGGAGTTAGATGAAGCTGCCAAGGTTGATGGCGCTAGCGCGGTTCAAACCTACTGGTTGATCTTCGTACCTCTTGCAGCTCCAGTTCTTGCAGTTGTTAGCCTCTTAAGCTTCATTGGAACTTTCAATGAATTTATCTTGGCCAGACTCTTCCTGGTAGATATGCATGCTCGAACCATCGCCGTTGGTTTGCAGGGATTCATCAGCGGCCAATATGCATCGAACTGGGGCCCATTTGCCGCAGGTTCGATCATCGCCTCGATACCTCTTATTGCAATCTTCCTTTCATTGCAGCGCTACATCATTAGTGGATTAACTGCTGGCTCTGTAAAGGGATGATTTTGAGGAGATCAGCGCCTTTTGCTCTCCTCGCGCTTCTCTTATCTTTGATTGCTGCAACAATGCCCGCGAAGGCTGCAACTTCCACTTCTGCACCATCGGGGCGCCCAGAAATGATTTATTTCGTAATGCTCGATCGCTTTGAAAATGGTGATCCCTCAAATGACACCGGCGGTCTGAGTGGAAGTGAGACAACTACTGGCTTCTTGCCCTCGAATCCCGGTTTCTATCATGGGGGAGATATTCGCGGTCTGATTAAGAGAATTCCATACATCAAGTCACTTGGATTTACCGCGATCTGGGTAACTCCAGTTGTCCGACAATTAACGGTTGCGGCTGATGGAAAGAGTTCCGCGTACCACGGGTACTGGGGCGTTGGGTTCGATCAAATTGATCCACATTTAGGCACGATGGATGATTTCAAGGAACTAGTTTCCGATGCTCATACACAAGATATGAAAGTCATTCTGGATATCGTTGTAAATCACACCGCAGATGTCATTCATTATGTGCAAGGCGGTTCATATGTGGGCCTGGCTGACAAACCTTACAAAACGATAAAGGGAACCACCTTTGATGCGTTGAAGTTGGCAGGTAGCTCTAAATTTCCTGGAATTGATCAGCTCAGCGCTGCATCAACTTTTCCTAAGACTCCCATAGTGGCTCCTTCAAAAGCCGAGATTAAGAGTCCGGCATGGTTGAACGATCCGCGTAATTATCACAACCGTGGGGATGTGGGTCAGTCAGCAGAATCGATGCAGTACGGAGATTTCTTTGGGTTAGATGATCTCTTCACTGAAAGTCCGGAGGTTGTTAAGGGTTGGATTGGCGTATTCACTCAATGGATCACTGATACGGGAATCGATGGTTTCCGAATAGATACCGCTCGCCATGTGAATCCAGAGTTCTGGAAAGCCTTCTTGCCAGCCATGCGCGCAGCGTCCTTCACTCAAGGGAAAAGTGCCTTCCCGATGTGGGGTGAAGTTGCAGATTCAGATCCTTCGAGTACCTCCTTCTGGATTAAGCAAGGAGGATTTAATGAAGTACTCGATTTTCCAATGCAAGCTGTGATGGTTGATTACATCAATGAGCAGAATGCGCCTTGGATCGGTTCTTTCTTCAATACCGATGACTATTACACAACGACGACTACTAACTCAAACGCCTTAGGTACCTTTCTTGGAAACCACGACATGGGTCGCATCGGAACATTTATTGCCAACAGAACCTCAAATGCAACAGTGGCACTCAAGCGAGACCAGTTAGCTCATGCGCTTCTCTTTACCATCCGTGGTGTACCGATTGTTTATTACGGCGATGAATTCGGAATAACGGGCGGCGGGGATAAAGAGGCAAGGCAAGATCTCTTCCCAAGTCAAGTAACAAGTTGGCAGGATCAATTCCGTATTGGATCTGACCCAGTTGGAACGCAGAGCAGTTTCGATACAACCAATCCGCTGCAGGACACTATCCGCTCACTCACCGGCTTGCGTGAAAAATTTCCCGCTCTCGCCTCTGGAAGCCAGCACACGGTTTATGCAAACAATGGGATATTGGCATTCACAAGATTTGATAGCGCTTCTCATCAAGAGGTATTAGTAGCGCTCAACTCCAACAGCAAGGCAACTAGTGCGGTGTTTAACGTGCTTGTTTCCGGAGATAAGTGGAACTTGGCTGGAGGCGCTGGCAGCATTTCCTCAGCAGGAAGCAAGACGACTCTGCATCTTCCAACCTTAAGTTGGGCGGTATTCAGCTCTAGCACTGCAGTTCCCAAGGCGAGCAAGATAGTTACTAAGGTGACAGTTGTTAAACCTGATCCCATTAATGAGGATCAAATTGAAATTGATTCAACCGCAACTGGGGCTGCATACCTAGATGTTTCATTTAAGTATCGCGTAGGAAAAGGCAAGTGGTTGGAGCTCGGCGTGGATTCAGCGCCAACTTTCTCATTTAACCCAAAGCTCAATGGGATTTATCGGGTTTTTCCACTTCTCAAAACTTTCCCAGCGAAGAGCACGGTTCAATTTGAAACTGTAGCGACTGACTCTTATGGCGTAAGTGCCACCAGTTCGGTAACAACTTTTAAGACAAAGTAGATAGCCAGAATCTGAGCGCTTGATTCACATAACTCGCCCACGAGCGTTCATTGTGAGATGTGTGGTTGAAGACAGGTGCAGCTAAATCTCGTCCATATTTATAACCGAGAGAAATCGCAAAATCATTAGCGAGTTCTTGGAACGGTCCATAATTCGCATCGAGAGATTTGGTACCCCGACTCATCCATAATTTATGTTCTCCCGCGTGGGGGAGGGTCTTCATTAATCCCTTCACGAGCGGTTCTCGCCCTGTGGTCCAATGTGGTGAAAGCGCCAGTGCAGTTTTATAAAGGTCTGGGTAGCGGGCAACTCCGTTGAGAGAGGCAAGGCCACCCATGCTTGCGCCTAACATCGCCGTGTGTTCAGGAGAGATCTCATGACCAATAAATTTCGAAATAGTAGGAACAATCTCTTCACTTATGTCGGCGAGATATTTATTCCCTCGCATCTCTGAGAGTTCAAAAGAGGGAGTCAGAGTTGGCCAAATCCCTGCATGATTTACGACCGGCAACACTCCATCTTTGAAAACATCTTGCGGGGCTAGGTCTTTTCCTCGCCCGAAGGGATCAGTGAGATTACTCGAGTGAAAGACCGCGATGATTATTGGGGGAGGCACATCAAACTCCGCGGCCACTTTGGTTGCAGTTCCCGCTAACTCCCACGTGCGATGATGTGTGGCAGTCGCCTTATCAAAAATATTCTGACCATCGTGAGTGACAATCAAGTAAGGCGTTGGTTGCGGCGGGCTCCAAAAATCAACGGTCCGTCCATTAAATGAGGTTCGCCGGACAACTCCGCTTGCGCCTCGGGCCTGGAATTGTTTCAAGATCTCCATAAAGGCCTCATTGTGAAAGGATAGCCACATGGCAACGCGGTCACTTTTCTGGTTTAGACGTGATCTCAGATTGGCCGATAATCCTGCTCTCCTAGATGCCCTCGCGGCAGCTGATGAAACCTTGCTTCTCTTCATTATGGATGATCAGATAGCAGAGCGCTCTGGCCCATATCGCCGGGCATATCTGGCGCAATCCCTTCAGGCTCTAAGTGATTCCGTGGGTGGTCGCTTGGCCGTAATCTCGGGAGATGCACCTCGCCTTCTCAAGGATTTAGTGGCCCGCTACGAGATCTCATCCCTTTACGCATCTCGCTCACACGCCCCATACGGTGTGGCTCAAGAGGCAGAAATTGCGGCTGCAGGCATCGAAATTGAGTACACAGGCTCAAACTATGCAGTGGCTCCTGGCAGGGTCCAAAAGCCCGATGGAACGAATTATCGGGTTTACACCCCCTTCTTTAGGGCTTGGCAGAGCCATGGTTGGCGCGCACCTGCACCTGCACCGGTAGCGCCGAAATTCGTTAAACCAGAACCGTCGGATCTCAACTTTCCGAAATGGAGCGCTCCGGAGGGAGTGGAACTTCAAGCGGCGGGGGAGGCTGCCGCCTTGGAAAGGTGGGCGGCATATCGCAAAGGCGCGCTCGCCCAATATGACCAGGCGCGGAACATTCCTGGCATTCCCGGAACAAGCAGATTGAGTCCACACCTGCGGTGGGGTGAGATTCATCCCCGCACCATCTTGGCTGATCTCAA
>CAIZHC010000117.1 GCA_903932705.1 uncultured Actinomycetes bacterium
CCTGCGGTCGGTGGTTTACTGCGCTTCGTTGTTGAATCTCTCAAAGCACGTTCCATAGTTGAGATTGGCACTGGATCAGGAGTTAGTGGTCTCTGGTTATTTTCTGGTGCGACTCAGGATGCAGTTCTTACTTCGATTGATACGGAACGAGAGCACGCTGCAAGTGCGCGCGCAATTTTTGAAGAGTCGGGAATTTCTACGCAACGCTTTAGGCTGATCACAGGAATTATTATGGAAGTTGTGGGCAAACTTGCAGATAACAACTATGACCTCGTCGTGATCAGACCGGCAGCAGATCTTATGGACTTGATTCATGAGGCACATCGCCTGCTCCGCCCTGGGGGAATTCTTTTTGTAGACCATGCGCTTAGTGGTGGCAAAGTCGCTGATCCAACGCAACGAGATTTCGAGAGCATCTCCCGTCGCGACGGTATCAGGGCAGTGAAAGAAGATTCACGATGGAGTTCCACCATCTTGCCTCTGGGTAGCGGAGTACTTCTAGCAACAAAGCTATAACCCACTTATAATGTGCAAATGTCTGATGAAGAACTACCCGTTGAGACTCCAGTAACAGAAGCAGAGAGCGTGCAGAGCGCGCCTTCAGAGAAACCTCCTGTTCAGACACCACCCGTGCAAACTCCGTGGTGGGTTTCAGATTCGCAAACATCGTCATCAACACTCGTTCCACTTCTTCCAGCCAAGCGGGTACTTCAAGTCACCTGGTACATGGCACTTGCGATGTCACTCATCGCAGGGTTGGTTGGTGCACTGGTAGGAAAAGTGGCATTTGATAATTCACCACACTTAGTAACCTCAAATAAAGTAATTGAACGCTCCCCAAATTCAATCGCGGGTATTTCCGCGAGAGTTTCTCCATCAGTTGTAGAAATTGATTCAACAACGAGTTCTGGCACAGATACTGGCACTGGATTCTTTATCGAATCAAATGGCTACATCATGACGAATAATCACGTTATTGAGGCAGCGGTACTCGACAACTCAAAGATCACCGTAAAGCTGGCAAATAATAAGGAGTACACCGCAACCGTTGTTGGTCGCGATACTTCATATGATCTTGCAATCCTCAAAATTGATGTCACAGGAGCGCCAGCTCTTGTTCTCGGAAACAGTGACAACGTTCAAGTTGGAGATCCAGTCATTGCAATTGGTTCGCCATTAGGTTTGCAGGGAACAGTCACCACTGGAATTATCTCCGCTAAGAATCGCCCCGTAACAACGAGTTCAGATAACACCGCCGGGGAAAATGCGTTTATTGACGCGTTGCAGACAGATGCAGCCATCAACCCTGGAAACTCTGGTGGTCCGTTAGTTGATGCAACTGGAGCAGTCATAGGAGTGAACTCGGCGATTGCATCCCTTGGAAACACTATTTCAGGTCAACCAGGTTCGATTGGATTAGGTTTTGCCATCCCTATCAACCAAGCGAAGAAGCAGGCTGATCAACTTATTAAGACGGGTACCTCTCACTATCCAATAGTGGGAATGTCTTTGGATTCTAATTTTGCCGGACCTGGCGCAAAGATTGCGAATATCTCGACAGCCATTCTTGCTGGTGGTCCCGCAGAAAAAGCTGGCCTTAAAGCAGGGGACATCATTCTTGCGATTGATGGAAAGAGCATCGAAACGGCAAATGATTTGATTGTCGCCATTCGCGCTCGCTCTATCGGTGACAACGTCACTTTGAAGTACCAGCGTGGAAGTGTGACCAAGTCGGTCCAACTCACGCTTGTCGCTTCAAAATAGCGCTCGTAGAGTCCTCTCATGACCACTGAACTCATCGCCAAGATTCATGAAGCGCTTGCTGGGGTCAATGATCCTGAATTAAGGCGTCCTCTTCCTGATTTGGGGATGGTTGAGTCTGTCTCTTTCGATAGCGGTGTTGCCACTATTGGAATCTTGCTCACCATTAGCGGCTGCCCCATGCGTGATCGCTTGGGTTCCGATATTTCTACAGCGCTCTCCTCAATTGATGGAATCGATTCCGTGCAGATCAATTTCGGAGTGATGAGCGAAGAGCAACTGGAAGCGGTTAAAAAATTATTGCGCGGGGGACGAGAGAAGTTCAATCCATTTGCTCAAGAGGATTCACTTACCCGCGTTATTGGAATTGCATCAGGTAAGGGTGGAGTCGGTAAATCATCTGTTACCGCAAACTTGGCAGTCGCTGCTGCCGCACGCGGTCTCAATGTTGGCATCTTGGATGCCGATGTGTACGGACATTCAATTCCCCGTTTAATGGGAATTCTAGATAAACGACCAACAGCTCTTAATCAAACTTTCATTCCAGTTGAAAATCACGGAGTAAAAGTTGTTTCAATGGAGATGTTTAAACCAAACCGCGAAGATCCGATTGCATATCGTGGTCCGCTGCTCCATCGTGTTCTGGAGCAATTAATGAGCGATGCATATTGGGGCGCTCTTGATCTCCTTCTTCTTGATCTTCCACCTGGCACGGGAGATATCGCGATCTCACTTGGCCAATTAATCCCACGCTCTGAAATATTGGTGGTTACAACTCCACAAATTGCAGCCGCTGAAGTTGCTGAACGTGCGGGACGTATCGCCTTCCAGATGAAACAGCGACTCATCGGAGTTGTTGAGAATATGTCTGAAAGCCCTTGTCCGCATTGTGGAGAGCCAATTGCGCTCTTTGGTAGCGGTGGAGGTCTGGAGACTGCGAAGCGACTTAGCTCTCTGGTGAATTATGAGGTTCCACTATTGGCCAAGATTCCTTTTGATAGTCACCTGCGTGATGGTGGCGATCAGGGAACGCCAGCCTATTTAAGTGCGGAAGGAGGCGTCATCAAGAATTCATTTGATGAACTTCTAAACGCCCTCCTGGTCCGTCCTCACTCCCTTGTGGGAGTACCGCTCTCACTTCATACCTAAGCAACCTCACCCATTCTCCAGGGGGCTAGCCCGTAGACTGGCGGGGTGAAGCGCCCTCCAGTTACCTCAATCAACACCGTTGCGAAGCGGCTAGTCGGGCGCTCTGACCTGCTCATATCTCGAAAGAGCGTCCGAGACTCACTCGTATCTCTGGCTGGCCTCATCGGTCGCCCGGTCCTTGCTCCAGATGGTCGGGTAATTGGTCGCCTAGTCGATGTAGTTGTTCGTCATGGCGAGGAGACATACCCGCCGGTTTCAGGGTTGATCGTAAAGGTGGCCAACCACAAATCTTTTATTAATGGCGCTCGCATCTCAGAGCTGACACCAAGTTCTATCACGCTCTCCTCAACGAAGATTAATCTTGAACAGTATTCCCGTCGTCCGGGAGAATCTCTCTTAGATGCCGATGTGCTTGACCACCAAATCGTTGATGTGGATGGGCTGCGCGTAGTTCGAACATCTGATCTCTACCTCGCCCCATTTAATAAAGAGGTTCGAGTCGTTGGTGTAGATATCTCCTTCGTCTCCTTCTTGCGCCGTCTCTTTCCAGGATCCCTCTCGCGCAGACCAACTCCTGACCATGTACTCGACTGGGCTTCTGTCGCATCGTTAACTGATTCCACCGGCGTGGTCCGTACATCTGGTACTCGCTCTGCTCTCAGCCAACTTCGTCCTGCTGACCTTGCAGATTTAATTGAGGACCTTGCCGGCCGTGAACAAGGCGCTTTGATCGAGATGCTAGATCCAGATCTTGCAGCAGATGCGCTAGAAGAGATGGAAGATGATGAGCTTGAAGGTCTGCTGCGTGGATTATCTGCAGAGCGATCAGCAGAGTTGCTCGCTCGTATGGAGCCTGATGAATCTGCGGAAGTTTTGCGCGATTTGGATGATGAACACCGTGAGAGCATTTTGAGCGCCATGGAGAGCAGTACCGCAAAGCAGTTGCGTCAACTTGTCTCTTTCGATGAAGAGTTGGCGGGTGGAATCATGACCACTCACATTTTGATTGTGAAGAGCACTGCAACTGTCGCTGATGCGCTGAAATTACTCGTGGAAAATAGAGAGCGTGAAAGCTCTGACGGAGTTGTTGTCGTCGATGGCAAGGGCAAGTTGCTAGATCATATTCAGACCGTTGAATTAATCGCAGCCCCAACCGATAGTTTGGTTTCAGATTTAATGGCTAAGCCATTCCCAACGGCCGTCTCCATCGATACCCCGATTGATGAGGTAGTTGAGGAATTTTCTAATAACCGCGGATCATCCATCATTGTTATAGATGAGAAGAACAAGCCAATTGGTCGAATTCTCGCTGATGACTTGGTCGATGCTCTCTCACAGAGCAGAGGCCTCTTCTCGCAGGGTGGAGTTACGCGTTCATGACTCAACTCAATATCCCTAGCGGCCGCAAACTTCGCATAGCTGCATTCCTCGCCGTGATGGGACCTGGAGTGATTGCTGGGCTCTCAGATGATGATCCAGCAGGAATCACTACCTACTCACAACTCGGCGCAAAATTTGGTTACCGCATGCTCTGGGTGCTTGTTGTATCGACCTTCGCACTTATTGTCTTTCAAGATCTTGGAGCTCGAATTGGCGTTGTCACTCGCCAAGGACTCATTGGTTTAGTGCGTCAGAAATATGGAGCACGCGCCGGAAGTTTCAGCGCTGTTGCACTTATTCTCGCCAATCTTGGAACCATGACCGCTGAATTTGCGGGAGTCGCTGCGGCCGGACAGCTCTTTGGTATTTCACGTTACATCACCGTGCCGATCACCGGCTTGCTCATCTCAGGACTGGTATTGCGTGGAACATTTAAGAAAGCAGAGAGGGTCTTCTTTGCTCTCTCCGCAGTGTTCATCTCTTACGTCATTGCAGGATTTATGTCTCACCCTAAGTGGGGGAGCGCGCTTCACGGCATGGTTGTTCCTTCAATGCCATTTAATCGCGATGCTATTAACATCGCGACTGCGACGCTTGGTACGACTCTTGCGCCATGGGGTCTGGCATTTATTCAATCGTATGCGGTCGATAAGCGCCTGACGCGAGCAGATCTCAAATTGCTTCGCGCTGATGTCTGGGTGGGTTCTGCACTTACTGGAATTATCGGTTTCTTTGTCATTGTCACTTGTGCCGCAACTCTCAATCATGAGCACATCACAAATATCACTGATGCCTCTCAAGCGGCGCGCGCTCTGCAACCACTTGCTGGGACTCTGGCGAAAGATATTTTTGCAATTGGAATTATTGGGGCAGCGCTGCTGGCCGCCTCCATTTTGCCGCTATCAACCGCTTACTCAGTTGGTGACCTGACTGGTTCGCCAGCTGCACTTGATGACAAGTTCGAAGAGGCTCCACTTTTCTATCTCACCTTTGCGGCAATAACCGTAGTTGCCGGTGGATTAATTATGATCCCCGGTGTTTCACTTATCTGGATCTTGATCTCCTCTCAAATTCTCAATGCCATTCTCTTACTACCGTTGCTGGCTTATATGTTCGGCATCGCTCGGGATAAGAAGTTAATGGGCGAATTTGCTGCTGGAAAGCGCGCTCTCTCCTTGTATGGAGCCATCATTGCAATAGTTGCTGTCTGTGTCCTTGCTCAATTCTGGTTCATCTTCAATTGATGCCGCGATCATCAATGAGTTCTAAAGTTCACGAGCACACCGCGCTTCCACAGGGTCGTGATATCCCCTTTCTTATAGCTGGGATATTTGGGATTGGATCTTCCGGTCCTCTGATTGCTAAGAGCTCAATGCCGATTTCAACGCTGGTCTTCTGGCGCAATCTAGGTGGGGCTCTCATCATGGCTCCCTTCGCGATTAAGAGTGGTGAGCTCACTGCTAAGCGCAATCGCAAACTTCTTCTCATCTCAGCTCTGGCAGGAGTATTTCTCGCTGCCCACTTCTTAGCCTTCTTTGCCTCAATGCGATTTACAACCGTCGCAGCAGGCACTGCTCTCGCTGCACTTCAGCCAATATTTGCTGCGCTCTACATGAAATTTAAAGGCGCAAAGATCTCATCACAATCGCTAGCTGGAATGGTTTTAGCTTTTGCATCACTCTTGCTCATCACCGGGGTTGATTTCACAGTATCAACTAGAGCATTTCTCGGAGATCTCTTTGGAATTCTCTGCGGCGCGCTTGCTGCCGCTTACATGATTATTGGCTCTGGGGTTCAAAAATCTCTCGCAACATCTACATACACGACTGTCTGCTTTGCATCCTGTGCTCTCACAACTTTTATTGTGAGTCTCTTCACTGGCTCCGCTCTTCTGCATTTTCCAGGAGTGCAGTGGCTCTATCTCTTAGGTCTCATCATTGGCGCTCAATTCCTTGGACACACTCTTTTTAATATGACGCTCAAGAGGGTCTCTCCTGTCGTAGTCTCCCTAATTGTCTTCTTTGAAGTTCCCGTTTCGGCAATCATTGCTTGGGCTTGGTTACATCAACGCCCATCTGCTGGAACAATTCCAGGAATTATTGGATTGCTGATTGGTTGCGCGATATTTGTATTAAGAAATAAGGCTGAAAGTGATTGACCTTCACACCCATTCCAATTTTAGTGATGGAACCGATACCCCAACGCATCTCATCAATAAGGCACATGCAGCTGGGCTCACTGGAATTGCGCTGACTGATCACGACACAGTTGCTGGATGGGACGAGGCAGTCAATCATCTTCGCCCCGGACTCTCCCTCATTCTTGGTGCTGAGATTTCTTGTCAGACTACAGATGGCATCAGCGTTCACATGCTTGGTCTCTTATTTGATCGAGAAAATCAAGAGTTATCCGAGATGATGGCCAGAACTCGCGATAACAGAATTGGTCGTATGGCGAAGATAATCGCCCGACTTAATGCCGCGGATTATGAGATTTCGATGGAGGATGTTGAAGCGCAATTAAGTGATGGAGCGACTCTGGGAAGACCCCACCTGGCAGATGCTTTGGTAGCCAAGGGTTACATGAAGTCGCGCGATCAAGTCTTTGCAGAGATCCTTCACAATGATTCACCTTTTTACGTCTCGCACTATTCGCCGACTCCTGAAGTTGCTATCGCTCAGATCAAGGCAGCAGGCGGAGTAGCTGTGATTGCTCATGCCATGTCTTCACTTCGCGGCAGAGTGGTTTCGGTCGATAGTTTTGAGAGTTATGTGCAGGCCGGACTTGATGGAATTGAAGTCTTTCACCGCGACCACACCTTGCCAAACCGCGAATTACTTTCTGGCATCGCCGATGAATATGGCCTAGTCAAGACCGGTTCCAGTGACTATCACGGCAATGGCAAACTCAATCAGTTAGCTGAGTGCGAAACGGAGCTTGCTGAGTTTGAGAAGTTAGAGGCGCGGGCTAATGCGCGTCGAGTTATAAAGAGGTAAATCCAACTTTTTGATCAGTTGTATCGCCAATTTCAAGATATGAAATCTTTCCAGCTGGAACCAAAATCACTCGATCTTTAAGATCTGTAAGTTCCAAAGTCTTGTTGCCAGCGATAGCTTCTTTGGCAAGCTCGATAACTTTCTCTGATGCCATTGCAACTTCAAAGTGGAGTTCTTGTGAGGTCTCGCTTATTCCAACGCGGACGGTTGTCTTATCTGCTGATTCTTTTTTTGCCATGTTATGAGTTTAGTGGCTTGCCGATACGACGGAAACCTGAAATTCCTCGCCATTGCAGGCTTGCCACCAACTTAACCGCAAGGTCGCGATCTATCTTGCCATCGCGAGCTAACCAATGTCTGGCGGTTGTCTGAGCCGTACCAATAAGTCCAACGGCGAGCATCATCGCTGACTCTTGAGAGATTCCAGTATCAGTTGTAATTGCCTCGCTGAAAGCTAGCGCGCAGTCATACGACATCTTGCTCAGTCGTTCGCGAACCTGAGGCTCTACAGCCATATCACTCTCAAAGAGCAATCTAAATGCTTCGCCTTCGCGATTAATGAAATCAAAGTAGGCATTTACAGTTGCCAAGACTCGACCAGCGTTATCTGTGGTGGATGCGACTGCAGCTCGGATATCCGCGACGAGGTACTCACAGTGAATATCGAGCACTGCTAAATAGAGATCTAACTTTGACGGAAAATGTTGATAGAGGACTGGTTTGCTGACATTCGCCTGATCTGCAATCTCATCCATCGCTGCGGCGTGGTAGCCAGCAGCCGTGAACACCTCAAGAGCCGCGATTAAGAGCGTGGCACGTCTCTCATCGCGGGGTAGGCGAACTTTTTCCTCGTTCATTAGCACGATGCTATCCCATCATTCATAATGAGCGCATGAATCAGCAGCCAGCAAAGCGACTTCTCTTAGTCCATGCCCATCCGGATGATGAAACCATTAACAATGGTGCAACGATGGCCGCTTATGTTGCTGCCGGAGTGGGCGTCACTTTGGTTACATGCACTCGTGGCGAAGAGGGCGAAGTCTTGGTGCCAGATTTAGCGCACCTAGCGGCAGCTCGCGAAGATGCTCTCGGTCCTTATCGTGAGATTGAGCTCGAAGCGGCAATGAAAGAACTTGGAGTCAGCGATCACCTCTTCCTCGGCAATCCTGAGCGTCAATATCGCGATAGCGGAATGATGGGGACTCCGCCAAACGAGAATCCAGATTGTTTTTGGAGAGCAGAACTCGATGAAGCGGCAGCTCGTCTCGTAGCAATTATTAGAGATCGCAAACCGCAGGTGCTCATCTCCTACGATGAATTTGGGGGATATGGACACCCCGATCACATCAAGGCGCACCAGATTGCAATGCGGGCGGCGGAGTTAGCTGCGGACCCTACGTTTGGAAGCGGTGAGAGTTGGGAGATCTCCAAGATTTATTGGAGTGCGATCCCGCGTTCGGCACTGCACGGAAGTTTGACCAGTAGCAACTTCTTCATCCAATTCTTAATTCGTTTCTTTAATTATGTGCCCTCGCAGTGGCTGGCTCTGCCCTTTGTGAAGGCAGATGGAGTTGTCACCACGAAGTTCGATGGAGAGAAATTCCTTTCCCATAAACTTGCCGCACTCAACGCACATAAAACTCAGTTGATCATCCATGGAAATCTATTTAAGTTTTCCAAGCGTTTAGCGACAAAGATTTCCGGAACTGAGTATTACATTCGAGTTAAGGGTGATGCTGCCGCTCCTTACGATAAGAATGGTAGAGAGCTAGATCTATTTGCGGGAGTCGCTGAAGTTACGGAATAACTTCCCAGCTCATCCCATTCGCCCCATCTTTAACTGCAATTTTTAGGTTTAATAGTTGATCACGAAGCGCGTCACTCTTCGCAAAATCCCTATTTGCCCGTGCTTCACGTCGTTCATCAATTAGTGCTTGAATTTCTGGGCTTAATTCGATGCTGACAGTCGGACGGGTGAGGTCTAGCCCAAAGAATTCATCGACAGCGGCAAATATCTGCGCTTTGCTCTTATCAGAGAGCGACTGCTCTCGCTCTAGGGCTCTTAACTGCACAATGGCTCGAGGAGTATCCAAGTCATCGCGAATGGTTGAGAGAATGGAGCCAATCAATTCAATTACTGCAACTTGTTCATTTGGCGCCTCATCGCTAGACCACTCTTGATACTTATTTCTCCAACGAGCAAGCGTTGAATCGGCCGCGGCAATCTGATCCCAGTTGAGATCCATCTGACTTCGATATCTATTTTCTAAGAAGACCAACCGGAGGGCTAGTGGATCAAATCCGCGGTTCACGATATCTTCAAGAAGTACGACATTTCCCGCACTCTTTGACATTTTGCGACCTTCAAAGAGCAGATGCTCTCCATGCATCCAGAGATCAGTAACTTCACTCATAGAAGCGCAATTGCTCTGCGCTCTCTCATTTTCATGATGGGGGAAGCGAAGATCAATTCCACCAATATGTAAATCAACATGTCCTTTGAGAAAGTGAAGGGACATCGCTGAACATTCAATATGCCAACCAGGAAAACCTGAACCCCAGGGAGAATCCCAGACCATCTCAGAGCGATTGCCAGCCGCCTTCCAGAGCGCCCAATCCGCGTGGAAGCGCTTTGCTCCATCTCCGGTGTATTCATAGCGATGACCCGGAACTAACTCGCTCAATTTATTTCCGCTTAACGCTCCATAACTTTCAAATGTGTTGGCGGCAAAGTAGACCGAGCCATCTGCTCCAACGTATGCATGCTCAGAATCAATAAGTTGTTCGATCAATCGAAGCATTAGTTCGATGCTCTCACTCGCCCGTGGGTAGACATCCGCGCTCTTAATACCTAAGCGTTCCAAATCATGATGAAACTTTGCTTCGTAAGATCGGGCCAAGGTGAAGGGATCCTTATGTTCTAGCTTTGCCTGGGTGAGAACTTTGTCCTCTCTTGTTTCAGTTGAGAGATCCACTTCAAGGTCATCATTCATATGGCCCACATCGGTAATATTTTGAACGCTATGAACTTTGTAACCGCTCACCTTTACAAGACGAGTGATGAGATCAGCGAGCAAGAAAGTTCGTAAGTTTCCTACATGTGCATCGCGATAAACGGTCGGACCGCATGAGTAGAGGCGTAGCGCTCGCCCATCGCTAATGATGAGTTCTTCTTCCTGACGGCTCTTGGTGTCATAGAGGAAGATGCCAGTTTGGATGCTGGTATCTGGAACCACCTTCCAGAGATGAATCATGGAAGGCTCAAAGGTAATTATTTGCCCATCCTTCTTACGCACCTGGTTGACGCTGACGAGATGGCCCAGAAGGTCCCTAAAGCCACCTTCAGGGTCGTGTGAGCGGATACTTACCCTTTGGCCGATGTGCTGGGCGGTGGGGGCTGACGCCTCCATGGGTAGCTCCTCACTCATTGAAATGCTCCTCTATCCACTATTCTCTACCTATTGTGGCACTTACCTGTTGCCGCCTAAACGAATATTGTTCCGCAGTTGATAGGAACCGCTACTTGAAAGGATTGACGTGACATACGTAATCGCCCAACCTTGTGTTGATGTGAAAGACAAGTCCTGCATCGAGGAGTGCCCCGTTGATTGCATTTACGAGGGTAATCGGATGCTTTACATCCAACCTGATGAGTGCGTTGATTGCGGTGCATGTGAGCCTGTCTGTCCTGTGGAGGCCATCTATTACGAAGATGACGTCCCTGGAGAGTGGAAGCAGTACGGCGAGATCAATTCTGGTTTCTTCCAGACAATTGGCTCTCCTGGTGGCGCCAGCAAAGTAGGAGCAACCGATGCAGATCATCCAACGGTTTTAGCTCTGCCTAAGGCTGGAGAGTAAAGAATCAAACTCCCGGATTTCCCCTGGGATCTGCTAGCTCCATATGGCGCTCGCGCTAAAGAGCATGCCGGCGGCATTATTGATCTCTCAGTGGGGACGCCTGTAGACCCCACTCCAGATTTTGTGCAGCAAGCTCTTATCGAAAACTCCAACGCCCCTGGATATCCACTCACTATCGGATCATCAGCACTTCGAGATGCTATGCGCACCTGGGCTTCCACAGTTCTAGGAGCAAGCGGCGATTTTGATGTTCTGCCGAGCATTGGATCCAAAGAAGTTGTTGCTAACTTAGCTTTTCAACTCGAAGCCAAGAAGGTCCTCTACCCAGAGATTGCCTACCCAACCTATTTAGTGGGAGCAATCCTTGCTGGGGCAGAGCATGAGCCGGTTAATTTCAATGTTTCGAAGTGGCCATCTTCAGATTTGGCCTGGATCAATTCGCCCTCTAATCCCACTGGTCGAATCTCTCCACGCCAAGAGCTGCAAAGCGTCATTGAGTATTCAAAGAGAACTGGCGCAGTAATTGCCAGCGATGAGTGTTACTTCAATTTCCCAGCATCCCAAGACGGCGTTCAGCCAATCTCAATTTTGGAGGTTGCTGCGGGGGATAACACAAATCTTCTCGCGCTTCATTCGCTCTCCAAGCGATCTAACTTTGCAGGCTACCGAGGTGGTTTGATTGTGGGAGATCCCGCTCTCATCGCAAAGATTCGAGAAATCCGTAAACACTCAGGTCTACTTGTTCCAGCACCTGTGCAAGCGGCAATGGTTGCAGCGCTCGGAGATGAAATTCATGTTCATGAGCAAGCAGAGCGTTATGCAAAACGTCGTGAAATTTTAAGGCCGGCGCTCTCAAAACTGGGATACACAATCGAGCACAGCGAAGCCGGACTTTATATCTGGTGCACCCGCGGGATGCGAGATTTTGAATCGGTGGCATCCTTTGCAGAGCTGGGAATTCTGGTGACCCCAGGTAGCTTCTATGGCGCTGCAGGAGAGAAGTACATCCGAATTGCATTAACTGCCACCGATGAACAGATCGCTGCAGCCGCAGCTCGAATTCTTAGTTAAATAGTGGCTTTTATGAGTAATTCAGCAATCTTGTTGGTGGGTGGTTTTGGTACCCGCCTCGCTCCGCTTACAGAACTCACTCCAAAACCTATGTTGTCAGTTGCAGGAATTCCTTTCACAGAGCACCAAATAGTGAAGGCGCGTGAAGCTGGAATAACAGAAATAGTTTTAGCCACTTCTTATCTCGCCGATGTCTTCGAACCCTACTTTGGCGATGGGGAACGATTTGGAATCAAGATTTCATATGCCGTTGAAGAGAAAGCGTTAGGAACGGGAGGGGCAATTTTAAATGCCTCAAAATCCCTGACCGGAGATGGTCCAGTATTTATTTTCAACGGCGATGTATTAAGTAGCCATGATCTTCGAGCGCAACTTGCTCTGCACGAAAAGTCAGAAGCTGATGCAACTCTGCATCTCACCGAAGTTGCTGATGCCAGAGCCTTTGGGGTTGTGGAGATGGATGGGAATCGAATTCTCACCTTCAATGAGAAGATGGAAAATCCGCCAACAAAGATCATCAATGCTGGCTGCTACATCTTCAACCGTCAGATCTTTGAGCTAATTCCAGATGGTCAGGTCGTTAGCGTTGAGCGAGAGATTTTCCCAAAGCTCCTCGCAGACCAGGCTCCTCTATCGGGCTACTTAGACACCACTTATTGGCTAGATATTGGTACTCCAAGCGCCTTATTAACCGCCACTTCCGATCTGATTTCCGGTCGAGCACATTCCATAGCCTTTAATGAGTTACTTGAAAGTGGCTCGTATCAGCGCCTCTCAGAGTCTTTGATCTCGACCTCAGCAAAGATCGGCGCTGGAGCGCAGATTCACTCCGGCTCGCTTATAAGTCATGGGGCAAAGATCGGGGCGTGGACAACTATTGCCGGATCGGTAATCGGCGCTGATACTCGAATTGGCGAGAATTGCCAACTCGCGAATACCTTTGTAGCTGCAAATAGCGAGATTCCTGCAGGATTTATAGCTTCTGGGCAATTTTTTGGCTTTTCAAGGAAAAAATAATTCTCCTGGACTTGACTCTCAGGAATAACACGCGTGTAATTCACCCAAGCCGCATTTAACTTCTAGCTATGCGCCGAAGAGTTTGAGGAGTTCGTATGTCAGATCGCCAGATCGCAGCTCAAGGAGATTTTGGTATGGGTGGTCTAACAAATATCGGCAACTCTGGCTCTGGAAATCCAGACCTCTCTTGGCAGGAGCGGGCCCTGTGCGCCCAAACTGATCCTGAAGCTTTCTTCCCAGAAAAGGGCGGATCTACGCGCGAAGCTAAGCGGGTCTGTCTCTCCTGTGATGTTCGATCTGAGTGCTTGGAATACGCTCTAGGTCATGATGAGCGCTTTGGAATTTGGGGAGGCCTCTCTGAGAGAGAACGCCGTCGCCTCAAGCGCCGCTCGGCTTAATTCAGACCCTCTCCTTCTCAAGGGTGCCAAATAATGGCCGCGCAAAATTCGCTTCACCCAATCTCAACTGATGTAGATCTCTCAAAATTTTTTGTTACTGCAATCGTTGTAACGCATGATGGAGCAACATGGCTTCCTGAAGTCATCGCTGCGCTCTCCTCTCAGACCAGACGCATTGATCGCATCATTGCAGTCGATACCGGCTCTCTTGATGCCTCTCCAAAACTCTTACGTGCAGCAGGTATTACTTACATCTCAGCAGATCGTGAAATTGGTTTTGGTGATGCGATTGAAGTTGCTCTTGAACATTCACCGAAGTTGCATGACCCGATTGATGCAGCCCATGAATGTCTCTGGTTTATTCATGATGATTGCGCGCCAGCTAAAGATGCACTGCAACTTCTCTTAACGGCCTTACACGATCGACCACAAGTTGTTATCGCCGGTCCTAAGTTATTGGGATGGTATGACCGCGATCATCTCTTAGAGGTTGGAGTTTCAATCGCACCTAATGGAGCGCGGTGGACTGGTTTAGAACCGCGCGAACAAGATCAAGGTCAACACGATGAGATAAAAGAAGTTCTCTCAGTCAGTACCGCCGGCATGCTGGTTCGCCGTGCAGCTTTTGAGGAATTGGGCGGATTAGATCCCAACCTTGCACTTTTCCGTGATGATGTTGATTTAGGGTGGAGAGCGCGCGTTGCAGGATTCGGCGCTGTATGTGTCGGCGCAGCAAGTGCATTCCATGCAGAGGCCTCAGCGAGTGAGCGAAGAGTTGTGGATGTTTCTGAAGCATTCTTGCATCGCCCCTTATTACTTGATCGCAGAAATGCTGCCTATGTCATTCTTGCAAATGCTTCATGGTGGATGCTGCCTTGGCTCACTATCCAACTCATTGGAACGAGCTTGCTCCGCGTTATCTTCGATCTGCTCGCAAAATTGCCTGGATATGCAGGTGATGAGATTGCGGCTGTCGCGCTTTTGATCATCCACCCGACAGATCTCATCAAGGCCAGACGCGCCAGGCGGAAAAAGCGTTTGCTGACACCGGCAGTGGTTGCACCATTCATTCCACCGCGCGGAAGCCAAATTCGAGCTGGGCTCGATCGCGTTTCAAATACGATCGCTTTGAAATTAAAAGGTGTACAAGTTGAACAACCTTCAGATGTCGCCCTCTCTTACTCAGATCTCGGAGTGATGAGTGAAGATTTTGATGAACCAGATTTTGCACCTCCAGCAAAGCGATCGCTCCTTCGAGGAATTGTTCGTCGCCCTGATTCACTCGCCCTGATCGCCATTATCTTCTTATCTCTTATCTCTGCACGTGCCCGATTTGGTTCACTCTCTGGCGGCGCACTTGGATTTATTCCAGCAAGTGGAATCGACCTGCTTCGAAATTATGCGCAGGCGTGGCACCTAGTTGGATTGGGTTCTGCAGTTGCCTCACCTCCATGGATGCCAGTTGTTGGAATTGCATCCCTTGTCACACTTGGCCATCTCTCACTCTTCGTTACCTTGCTCTTCCTCTTAACTCCTCCATTGGCATTCATTATCTTTGTTAACTCACTGCGACGCATTGGCATTCCAGAAGGCATGTCCACCTTTGGTGGATTGATTTATGTTTTGACCCCACTCTTGTGGAGTTCGCTCAATCAAGGGCGTATCGATATCTTGATCTTGTATCTCTTCGCCCCGCTCTTTATCTTCTTAAAACCTCTAATGCTAGATATAACCGCCATTACTTGGCGTCGGATATTCTCATTAACTCTGCTTGTAACTCTGGTCTGCACCTTCTCGCCAATTCTGCTTGCCGCATGGTTGCTCTTTCATATTAGCTACCTTCTCTCATCTGCTTTCAAGGTCTACCGCTCCGCTGATAGGGCTGCAGGTTGGATTGATTTAATGGAGAGTGATGCTTTCGCTCCCGTTAATAGGCGCTTTGCGGTACTCCTGACCTCCTTCTTACTCTCACTTCCGTGGTCCCTTGGTGCATTGATTCACCCAACTCAATTTCTAGTAGCTCCCGGAATTCCAATTCCTAATGGCGGAACCCTCCAGACACTTCTCAATAATCCTGGTGGAGCGGGCTCGCCGCCATGGTGGGTAATAGCTCCCGTTCCTTTCCTCTTGCTCTTTAGCTTCTTCGTGCGCTCTATGCGAAGGGCCTCGCTCATCAGCTCCGCAGTGCTCGCCGTTGCGATATTGCTTAACGATTTTCATATTCCAGGACACGGAGCCTCTGAACCTGTCTTTGTAGGAACAGCTTTTCTAATCATCACAATCGTCTTGGTTCCGCCAATGCTTGTGGTTATTGGCAACGTTATTCCCAATCTACGTATTCGCAATTTGGGCTTTGGCCACTTCGCGATTGCAATTGCCACCCTTGTATCAATTCTCAGCGCCACGGTTATTGCGGGCTGGGTTTTGGTCGGCCAATCAACTTCACTGGTTCAATCTGATCAAATCGATGTAGTTCCTGCCTTTGTCTCCTCGCTCGCCCAGAGCCCTGCAAAACCTAAGACTCTTGTTCTTGAATCAAGTTCGAGCGCTACAACTTTCTTTATCTCACGGGGAAATCCCTTAACCCTTGGTGATGCAGATGTATCTACCGCGACGCCTCCACAAATTATTAGCGCTGTGAGTGAATTGGTTGCAGGTAGCGGGTTGACCTCTGCCAAGGTAATGGGCAGTTTCGGAATTCAATATCTCTTCTTGCGCGCTCCGGTAACTCAAGATCTGGCGCGATTGGTTGACGGTGTCGGGGGTTTCAGTCGAATGTCAGCAACTCAAATTGGAATTGTGTGGCGCATCGTCGGTTCTTCTCCGCGCGTAGCGCTCATCGATAGTGCAGGTAAGAGCGCGATGATTCCAGCGGGTGATGTTGGCGCACTGGGAGTAACTACGAGCGCCGGAAGAGTCACCTTGGCAGAGAAATATGATCGCGGGTGGCGACTCATTTTAAATGGCGTAAATATTCCACTTGAGCATGCAGATAGCGGGCTTCCGATTTTCACTCTTCCTGCAAGTGGAAAGGTGACTGTGCTCTTTGACGGTACCGCTCATCGCGCGCTCATCTCTCTCGAGCTCTTAACCCTGCTTATCGCTGTCGTTATGGCTCTACCTTCTGGTCGAAAGCGCCGCCAAGTTCCTCTAGAGGAATTGGTATAGCTATGAAACTCAAAACTTTTCTCTTCGTTACTCGCGGACCACTGCTCATTGGTGGAGCGGTCGCTCTTGCAACTCTCGTTCCGCAAGCAAAGGCTCACATCACACTGGATCGCAGTTATCCAGCAGTTGTCTGTCCATCGGCGTTAGGTGGAGGAACTGAGAGCATTTCGCTGCCAACAAAAGGATTATCGACTGGTTTAGTATCAGGCAAGACCATAACGCTGCACGGCCAGAAGAACGTGGTACTTCGTGGATCATCCTCGCCGACTTTTGTAAGCGGCAATCCCGGCTCTGAGGTTGCCTTTGAATCAATTTCAGGTTCGAGTACTGCAGATACCGTTTGTAGTGTTGGTGGTGCGGACCAGTGGTTCATTGGCGGTTCTGCGAGTGTCACGAGCCAAGGAATTCTACAAATAATTAATAGCGGTCTGAGCGATTCGACAATTCAGATTAACCCCTTTGGTGCAAAGGGAGCCCTAGCGCCAATCTCCGTGAGAGTTAAAGCAAACTCTTCTGCGAATCTCAAACTCTCCAGCATTGCGCCAGGAGAAGAGTCAGTGGCACTTCACTTAATAACAGAATCCGGTCGAGTAACTTCTTATCTCCTCGATCACCGCGTCAATGGGTTAAAAGATCTTGGCGCAAGTTTTGTAACCGCTGTGGCTGCACCTGCGACTACAAGTTATTTAGCTGGACTCTATGGTTCCTCGACCAAAGCAGCTACCACTTTACGTTTTCTCGTTCCAGGCAATATTGATGCCAATGTACATCTCTCCATGTATTCCGGTGGAGGAAAATTCACGCCCTTGGGTTTTGATTCCTACCCCGTTCATCATCAAAAGGTTGTTGATGTATCGCTGCCTCAAATGTCTCTAGCTACGCCATATGGCATTGAAATCTCTTCAGATCAACCGATATTTGCCTCCGCACTTACTCGAACCAAGACCGGTGGCACAGATTTCGCGTGGGCAAACCAATTGACCCCATTAAGTAATTTTAAAATCAATCTGGCGGGTTCGGCAGCTCAGTTCTTATTTGTGGGAAGTTCACCAGCAGTTCGAGCAAATTGGATTGATATGCACGGAAGTTCGCAGAGCATCATGATCTACGGAGATACCTCCGCGCTTTGGCACCCAATTGGTGCACTCAACGGAATCACCTTCACCATCCTGACTAAGAACCCGGTTTACGGAGGTGCGCTGGTCTCTAATGTCGGCGGCGGTCTTAATTACCTTCCACTTCTTCCAAATCAACTGGTTTCAAGGGCTCATACTCCGCAAGAAGATCTCCGAGCCTTGGCGCGCCACTGAGGCCACGAGGTAGCACCAAATCCACCACTTCCTGGTCGGTAGGCACTAATCTCTCAATTATGCGAACACATAACCGCTCAAGTCGTACCTGTTCGCGCGCAAGTTGTAATCTGCCAGCAATCAAAACCCTGACCTATGTGTACGCGGATTCAACTGCGGTTCTAGGTCCACTTGCGACATATGCTGAGCCACATTCATATGATTTATGCGCAACACACAGTGAGAAGCTCACTCTGCCCAATGGGTGGAAGGCAATCAATCTAGAACCAGAATCAGATCTCATCGGTCCAAGTGAAGATGACTTGATGGCGATAGCGAACGCAGTGCGTGAGGTTGGAAATCAGCAGATTGCCCCAGCTCCAACGCAACCAACCCAACCTGAGATTGGAAGGCGCGGTCACCTTCGCGCAATTCCTTCAAATTAGTTTTTTTAAGTCTCCAAAACTGAAGTAGATTTCCCTCATGTTTACCCGCGCCGAATTAGATGCAGTCATCAAGGCTTATGACATTCGTGGGTTGGTGGATGAGCAGATAACCCCCGAGTTCACTTTTCTCTTAGGAACTGCCTTTGCGCAATACCTCATCGAAGAGCGAGAGCCTGCGACCGTGGTGGTCGGAGAAGATATGCGACCATCTTCTGATGATTTAGCTTCCGCCTTTACGGATGGGTTAAATTCCCAAGGCATTGATGCAATCAGAATCGGCCTTGCCTCAACTGACATGTTGTACTTCGCCTCTGGATCACTCAATTTACCCGGTGCGATGTTTACGGCAAGCCACAATCCAGCTGCTTACAACGGAATCAAATTGGCAAAATCTGGCGCTCGCCCGATAGGAGCAGAATCTGGGCTGCTACGCATTAAGGATCTGATGTCTCGCGAGATTCCAATGAAGTTAGGTCCCATCGGAGTAACAACAGAGCGCGAGCTTCTCAATGATTACGTTGACTTTCTCCTCAGTCTCTTTGGTGATGACGAATTTACCGCGGGACGTAAATTAAAAGTTGTAGTAGATGCTGGAAATGGAATGGCTGGCTTTACCGCACCAGCGTTAATGTCTCGATTAAATGTCGAGTTAATTCCGCTCTTCTTTGAACTCGATGGAAATTTCCCAAACCACGAGGCAAATCCAATCGACCCCAAGAATCTTGCAGATCTTGTTAAGGCGGTTAAAAAGGAGAAGGCAGATATCGGTCTAGCCTTCGATGGAGATGCAGATAGATGTTTTCTGGTTGATGAACTTGGTCAGATGGTAAATCCCTCGGCACTTACCTCTCTCATCGCTATTCGAGAATTAAAGAGGCGTCCTGGTTCGACAATCATTTACAACCTCATCTCATCGAAGGCTGTGCCTGAGATAGTAGAAGAGCATGGGGGAAAGGCGTTGCGCTCCCGCGTTGGACATTCCTACATCAAAAAGATGATGGCAGAAAGTGGCGCGGTCTTTGGGGGCGAACACTCTGGCCACTTCTACTTTAGCGATTTTTGGAGAGCAGATTCTGGAGCTCTCGCGGCTCTCTTTGCTATCGCTGAACTCTCGCACTCTGAACTTCCACTCTCCCAGCTGCTAGCGCCTCTCAATCGATATCTTTCAAGTGGGGAGATAAATACCGCGGTTGATGATCCAGCAAAGAGCGTTCAACTCATTAAGGAGCACTTCTCTTCTGAGTTCCCAGTAGATGAACTAGATGGCATCACCGTTGAGGGACCTGACTGGTGGTTCAACGTTCGCCCATCCAACACAGAGCCTCTGCTGAGGCTGAATGTTGAAGCTCGCACCCCAAAGCTCCTCAAGGAGGTTGAGATGAGGGTCTTGGCGCTCATCGGGTAACCTTTGCGCTTACGGACGTCCTTATAAGGCAAGCAAGCCGCACGTCACTAAAGGTTCGAAGGAGTTCTTGTGTCAGTTGAAACAACAGTTGGTCATGACATTAAAAATGCGGCGCTAGCTGCTGAGGGTAAGAAGCGCATCGAATGGGCAGAGCGCAATATGCCTGTGTTGGCACAAATTAAGGAACGCTTTGAAGCTGAGAAGCCATTTACCGGAATTCGCATCGCTGCCTGCATGCACGTGACCACTGAGACCGCAAACCTAATGCGCGCTCTCAAGGCAGGTGGAGCTGAACTCGCCCTCTGTGCATCGAACCCGCTTTCAACTCAAGATGACACAGCTGCAGCCCTCGTCCATGAATATGGAATCAACGTCTTTGCACATAATGGAGTAGATCGCGACGGTTACTACCGCCATCTCAACTCAGCGCTGGATATCAAGCCAAATCTTGTTTTCGACGATGGGTGCGACCTCGTTAACACACTTCACACCTCCCGCACCGAATTGATTGATGGAATTATGGGCGGCTGCGAAGAAACAACTACAGGTGTGATTCGCTTGAGCCAGATGACTAAAGATGGCGCACTTAAGTTCCCAATGATTGCTGTCAATGACACCGATACCAAGCACATGTTTGACAATCGTTTCGGTACCGGACAATCCACCATGGATGCAATCTTCCGTGCAACTAATGGATTGGTTGCGGGATCAACCGTTGTTGTGTGTGGTTTTGGCTACTGCGGTAAGGGCGTTGCAGAACGCGCTCGCGGCATGGGTGCAAATGTCGTCGTAACTGAGATTGATCCAACAAAGGCACTTGATGCGCTGATGCAGGGCTATCGCGTAATGAACTCTCTCGAAGCGGCGAAGATTGGTGACTTCTTCATTACAGTCACAGGTAACCGCGATGTACTTCGTGAAGAGCATTTCGCAGTCATGAAGGATGGCGCAATCTTCGCTAACTCCGGACACTTCGATATTGAAATTGATGTTGCATGGCTCGAGAAGAACGCTGCGAAGAAGAATAATAAAATTCGCCACCAGACGGATGAATATGTTCTCGCTGATGGTCGCCGCCTTCTTCTCATTGCTGAAGGTCGTCTTGTAAACCTCGGCGCTGCTGAGGGTCACCCAGCATCTGTAATGGATATGTCATTCTCCGATCAGGCTCTCACTGCAGAGTGGCTCGTGAAGGCAGCGGCCTCACTTGGCGCCGGACTTCACGATGTACCGACCGAGATTGATAAGGAAGTTGCACGATTGAAGCTCGCCAGCATGGGCGTTGCTATCGATGTACTCACCCCTGCTCAAGAGCTCTACTTGAACTCTTGGGAGCACGGTTCCTAATGACGCTCATCATGGTCGTCGATGACGACCAAGATTTAGCGGAGATGTTGGGAATTGTCCTGACTGGCTCAGGCTTTGAAGTTGATCTCGTCAACTCTGGTGATCAGGTGATGAACATTTTCAACTCTCATCAACCTGATTTAGTGCTCCTTGATGTGATGCTCCCAGGTTTAAGCGGTATTGAGGTCTGCACTTTGATTCGGGAAAAATCGATGGTACCAATCGTGATGCTCACCGCTAAAGGTGATAGCTATGACGTGGTTAAGGGTCTTGAAGCCGGAGCCGATGATTACATGGTCAAGCCATTTAA
>CAIZHC010000118.1 GCA_903932705.1 uncultured Actinomycetes bacterium
CCCGCAACGTTCACTGCTTACACAAGCACTCATTGGAGATTCTGGAATTGACCCCATCCTTCATATCTTTGAGAGCAAGATTGGCGATCAATTCCTTCTCTGTAGCGATGGGCTCTCCTCAGTCTTGAGCGATTACGAGATTGCGGCGATTATTAAGAAATCAGATCCGAGTGCCGTCGTTGATCAGCTTATCGATGCAGTTCATGACAAAGGTGCACCCGACAATGTAACAATCCTCTGGGTTGAAGTTGTAGCTGATGAAGGTGAAACTCTCGTTGAATTACTTGGGGCGGCGAAATAATGAATAACAAGATATTTAATAGCCGCTACGAGATTGGTGCGATGATCGGAACTGGCGGCATGGCAGATGTCTTCATCGCTGAGGATCTTCGTTTGCATCGGAAGGTTGCAGTAAAGATTTTGCGCAGTGATTTGGCGCGTGACCCCGCCTTTGTTGCTCGATTCAAGAAGGAAGCGCTCGCTGCCGGTGGATTAAATAATCCTGGCATTGTTGCGGTCTTTGATTCGGGTGAAGATGGAGCTAACTCCTACATTGTGATGGAGCTAGTAAAAGGTCATACCTTGCGCCAGGTCTTGCAATCCGACGCCGAGATTTCACAAGATGAAGCCGTTCAAATTGTTACTGAAATTTTGGAGGCTTTGGAGTACTCCCACAACGAGGGAATTATCCATCGCGATATAAAGCCCGGAAATATCATGATCACTGAATCTGGCAAGGTGAAGGTGATGGACTTTGGAATTGCGCGCGCGCTTGATGATATCGGCGCAACCATGACCAATACATGGAGCGTGGTGGGAACAGCGCAATATCTCTCACCAGAGCAGGCAACTGGCGATAGCGCAGATGCTCGAAGTGATATTTATTCCGTCGGTTGTTTGATGTATGAATTACTAGTTGGAAGACCCCCTTTTATTGGAGATACGCCGGTATCCATTGCCTTCCAGCATGTTTCTGCGCCGCTTCCAGCACCTTCAGATATCAATCCAGATATTGATCCAAACTTAGAGACGATTATTAAAGTAGCGTTGCATAAGAATCCTGACGATCGTTACCAAGATGCTGGAGCGATGCTCGCGGATTTACGTAGAGCTGTTCGTGGCGAGCAAGTGACGACCAAGATTCGAAAGAGTTCACCTCGCAAGCGTCTCATCGCTATTGGAGGAGTAGTAGTTGCATTGGTTGTGATTGCCGGCTCAACGCTACTTACACGTTCGCACGCTCCAGTTGCTCCATCACTTCAAGTGCCAAATGTGGTTGGTTTAACCGAGGCGCAAGCGCGAGCGCTCCTACCTAATTTCACGATCAATATTCAAAGCGGTCCATCATCCACAATCCCTAAGGGCAGAATCTCTGGCCAGGTACCTCTCGCTGATTCAAAGGTAATTCCTGGTAGTAGCATCACTCTCACAGAATCTTCTGGCGCGGGAAATACATCAGTACCAATTAATTTAGTTGGCCTCTCGTTAGCTGATGCGAGAAGTGCGCTGACGGCAGTTGGTCTCTCAGTTGCACAGACCGTCTCGGTAGATTCGAATCAAGCTCCAGGAACGGTGCTTGGAGTTAACCCTTCACCTGGAAGTATTCTGCAAGCAGGTGCTGGGGTTGTATTACAAATAGCAAGCGGTAGTTTGCAAATTCCAAATCTCGTTGGTTTCACTGAAGTGCAAGCAATAACTACATTGACTCAGGCTGGTTTCTTAGTGCG
>CAIZHC010000119.1 GCA_903932705.1 uncultured Actinomycetes bacterium
CGAGGGCTAGACATGTTGGCATTCTACGCGAGGGACCCCTCGAGTGCGAGGTGGTTCAGCGCTCAGATGAGAACTACTTGAGGAGAGAGCGAAGCACGTATTGCATGATTCCACCGTGGCGGTAGTAATCCGCTTCACCTGGTGTATCAATGCGCAACTGCGCCTCGAATGTGATCTCCCCCGCCTTGACCGTCAAAGTCTTAGGAGCAGCTCCGGAGTTGAGCGCATCAATGCCCGCAATCTCAAAGGTTTCAGAACCAGTAAGGCCCAAGCTCTTTGCGTTTTGGCCGTTGAGGAATTGCAATGGAAGAACTCCCATTCCGATCAAGTTAGATCGGTGAATACGCTCAAATGATTCCGCAATCACAGCGCGCACTCCAAGAAGTGCAGTTCCCTTTGCCGCCCAGTCACGTGAAGATCCTGAGCCGTACTCCTTACCAGCAATAATCACGAGTGGGACACCTGCTGCTTGGTACTCAGATGATGCATCGTAAATTGTGGCTTGCTCACCATTGCGCAAGAAGTTACGGGTGAATCCACCCTCCACTCCATCAAGCAACAAATTCTTAAGTCGAATATTCGCGAAAGTTCCGCGAATCATGACCTCATGGTTACCACGACGTGATCCATATGAGTTGAAATCAATCCGCTCAATTCCATGCTCAGCCAAATACTTACCGGCGGGAGAATCAGCCTTGATATTTCCAGCTGGAGAGATGTGATCTGTTGTTACAGAATCTCCGAGAATTGCTAGCACGCGTGCGCCGCTGATATTTGTAACTGGCTTTGGCTCGCGCGGCATTCCATCGAAGTATGGAGGCTTTCTGACATATGTCGAATCGCTCTCCCACTCAAAGGTCTTACCTGTTGGGGTCTCGAGAGACTTCCAGCGATGATCGCCATCAAAGACAGTCGCGTAATCCTTCTTAAACATATCTGAGGTGATGCATGAGGCGATTACTTCATCAATCTCTTGCGCAGTTGGCCAGATATCTTTAAGGAAAACTGGAGAACCATTGGTATCTGTGCCGATTGGATCGCTCTCAAAATCGTGGTTCATGGTTCCCGTAAGCGCGTAGGCAACAACCAATGGAGGAGATGCAAGATAGTTCATCTTCACATCTGGGCTGATACGACCTTCGAAGTTGCGGTTTCCAGAGAGGACCGCAGTGACAGCGAGATCGTTCTCATTGATTGCTTTGCTGATTTCAATTGGAAGCGGGCCTGAGTTTCCAATACAGGTTACGCAGCCATAACCCACCAAGTTGAAGCCGAGTTGCTCCATGAAAGGTGTGAGACCTGCTCTGTCGTAATAATCAGTGACAACCTTTGAGCCTGGAGCTAAGGTGGTCTTTACCCACGGCTTACTTCGCAAACCCTTCTCAACAGCCTTCTTCGCAAGAAGCGCTGCACCAATCATGACCGATGGGTTAGAGGTGTTGGTGCAAGAGGTAATCGATGCAATTGCAACGGCGCCATTTGAAATCGAAGTAGCGGTGCCATTCACGGAAACATTGATCGCTTCATGTGAACTTGTTGCTCCGAGATATGTCGGGATAATCTCGTTGTAAGCCTGCTTAGAGTTCGAAAGTGAGATGCGATCTTGCGGACGCTTTGGGCCGGAGATAGATGGCACTACTTCAGCCAAATCAAGTTCTACGTATTCAGAGAAGCGTGGCTCAATCGATGGGTCATGCCAGAGTCCATTGCGCTTTGCATACTTCTCAACCAGTTCGATCTGATCTGCGGAGCGACCAGTAAGCGTGAGATAACGCAGGGTCTCATCATCAATTGGGAAGATTGCGCAGGTTGAGCCATATTCAGGTGACATATTTCCAATGGCAGTTCTATTTGCCATAGGAAGCGCAACCACACCTGGGCCGTAGAACTCCACGAACTTTCCAACGACGCCATGCTTACGCAGACGCTCCGTAATGGTCAGAACTAAATCTGTTGCGGTGGTGCCGACAGGCAACTCGCCCTTCAACTTAAATCCAACAACGCGAGGGATCAACATAGAAACAGGTTGTCCAAGTAGAGCAGCCTCGGCCTCGATGCCTCCCACTCCCCAACCAAGAACTCCCAGTCCATTGACCATGGTTGTGTGTGAATCTGTTCCAACAACGGTATCTGGATATGCGCGAAGCACGCCTTCAACTGTTCGGGTCATAACGACTCGAGCGAGGTATTCAATATTTACTTGGTGAACAATTCCGGTTCCGGGTGGAACAACTTTGAACTCATCAAAGGCGGTCTGACCCCAACGCAAGAAGCGATAACGCTCTTTATTGCGCTGATATTCAATATCAGTGTTCTCTTCAAATGATGTTGCTGTTCCAAAAATATCTGCGATAACAGAGTGGTCGATAACTAACTCAGCTGGAGCAAGAGGATTGACCTTTGTTGGATCGCCACCGAGAGCTGCGATTGCCTCGCGCATTGTTGCGAGGTCCACGATGCAAGGAACTCCGGTGAAATCCTGCATGATGACGCGAGCGGGGGTGAATTGAATTTCAGTATCGGGCTCAACAGTTGGATCCCATTGCGCGAGAGACTTGATCTGACTCGCGGTGATGTTCGCTCCATCTTCAGTGCGAAGCAGATTCTCTAGAAGGATTTTGAGGCTGAAGGGCAGGGTTGCAGCGCCTTCCAAGCCAGTGATCTCGAAGATCTCATAGGAGTTGCCGGCAACTTCAAGAGTGCTCTTGGCGTTAAAGGAATTTTTGCTCGTTGATTCGCTCATGGTGAGTAAATCCTATCCCACTAGATTTCTAGCGAAATGAGCCCCTTGATTAGGCTGGAATGAAACGCGCCACACACTCCACGTGCTGGGTCTGAGGGAAGAGGTCATAACCCACCAGATAATCCATCTGATACCCAGAAGCCAACAAGATTTTGGCATCACGAGCAAGTGAGGCTGGATCGCAGGATACATAGACGATTGCGCGTGGATGAGTTCTGGTCATGACTGTAATTACCTCCTCACCTGCGCCGGTGCGAGGTGGGTCAAGCAAAATGACATCTGGGTCGGAG
>CAIZHC010000120.1 GCA_903932705.1 uncultured Actinomycetes bacterium
CCGCACCCGAGAGACGCTCGACAAGTTTCGTTTAGATATTCTCACCGCACTGTGCACCTTAGAAGAACCAATTTCACTGCGCCAACTTTTAGCGGTCACAACTCAGGAGGCCAAGGGTGCGGTTGAATCACTCTGGGAGTTAGCGCTTATTTACAAGGATGGTGAGAGCTTTCGAATTCCCTCCAATGTCAGAACCATTATTGGCGAGTATCCAGCTGGCCTAGGCGTAAAGAACACAAGAACTGTTGACTTTGAACTTCTAACGCTCGCCCCTAAAGGTGCGATGGAAACTTTGGAACGCATGATGTGGGGACCGCCCAAGGGGCAGGTAACTGATGTGAAGCGGGCACCTGCACCAATTAAATGGTTATTGGAAAATAACTTCCTCATTCCCTTTGATTCACAAACTGTCTTACTTCCTCGCGAAGTCGCAATGCATTTACGTCAAGGAAAAGTCTTTCAATCTCTTCAACCAACCATGCCTCCATTAGAGGGATCAGCGCGGAAGCAGAAAGCGGCAGATTTAGCTTCGATTGCAAATATTTCAACCTTCGTTCGTTGGGCTGAAGAGCTAGGACACAACTGGTCTGATGAACCACCTAGCGCACTTCGCTCAGGCGGACTCGGCGTTCGAGACCTCAAGCGCACCGCAGAACATCTGGGTATATCGGAAGCATGCGCCGCTTTTGTTGCGGAGTTGCTCTATATCGGTGGACTCATTGTTATTGATACGGATGATCAGATTTTGCCTACCAGCGCCTTCGATATCTGGCTCACTAAGAGCATTGAAGAGCAGTGGTTCGCGCTGGTAACTCTCTGGATTGAGACATCCAGAGTAAGTGGATTGATTGGTAAGAGCGATTCCAAGAATATTGCGGCACTTGGACCAGAGCTTGATCGCGGCGGAGTTTCTACTCTCAAAAAGATTGTTCTCCAACTTCTTAAAGATCATCCGGAGATCGATCCATCACTTGATTCCATTTCAGCGGCTCTTCTCTGGCTACTTCCAACGCGTGCCAATCGTGATTTCACCGAGTGGATTCTGCGAGAGGCAGAATGGCTTGGCCTCACGGGGCAGGGCGCAATCTCAACATTTGCAATTGCCTTGATAAATAAGGAAGAGCTCGGAGTGGAAAAAGCACTTCCAAAGCCAGTCGATCATATTTTAATTCAAGCCGATAACAGCGCTGTCGCGCCTGGACCATTAACTCTTGAACTCGCAAATGCCATCGGAACAATTGCGGATATCGAAAGTCGCGGCGGTGCTAGTGTCTATCGTTTTAGCGAAAGTTCTATCAGACGCGGATTAGATCATGGACAGACCGGTGATCAGATTAAGGATTTCCTCAAAAAGATTTCTAAGACACCGATGCCACAACCTCTTGAATATTTGATTTCAGATGTTGCCAAGCGTCACGGAAAATTGAGAGTTGGAAATACGACCTCCTATCTTCGCTGCGAAGATGAAGGACTCATCCAAGAGATTTTGCATGACAAGCGCGTTGAACAACTACGAATTAGGAAGTTAGCACCGCAAGTACTTATCTGCGATGTTGATAGTCAAGAGATGATTCGTGTTTTGCGGGAGGCGGGATATCTTCCCGCCGCTGAGAATGCCACTGGCGTTCTCATAAGTGCGCCGCAGGTACGACGTGCAAAGGCCAGGCCGAAGCCGCCTAGAGTTCTTTCAGATATCTCATCGCCGGCGGAGAACTTGATGGTCGCCGCCGTCCGCGCACTTCGAGCTGGTGAGCGTGCCAGTTCGCATAAACCACGCGAGGTTCCTAGAACCACAGCCAATGAGACCGTTGATCTGCTCCACCAATACATTGAGGAGCGAGCGAGCCTGACAATTGGTTATGCCGACACCAAC
>CAIZHC010000121.1 GCA_903932705.1 uncultured Actinomycetes bacterium
CGTTGGTGAGTACTGACCCTTTGTCAGGCCATAAATCCGGTTGTTGAAGAGCAGAATCTTAAGATTCACATTGCGTCGAAGCGCGTGAATCAGATGGTTACCACCAATAGATAAGGCATCGCCATCACCTGTAATCACAAATATAGATAGATCTGGACGTGAAATCGCGAGCCCTGTAGCAATAGCTGGTGCGCGACCATGGATGGAGTGAATTCCAAATGTCTCTAAATAATATGGAAAGCGGGAAGAGCATCCGATGCCAGAGATGAAGACAATGTTCTCGCGGGGGAGTCCTAGCTCCGGCAAGAAGGATTGCACCGTGGAGAGGATGGAGTAATCACCACATCCAGGACACCAACGGACTTCTTGATCAGAGGTGAAATCTTTCTTGGTGAGCGATATATCAGTCACTGAGCACCGCCATCGTTGCCTCGATAATCTCGGTTGTAGAAAATGGAAGTCCACGAATCTTGTTGTAGCCCGTGATGTCTTTAAGGAATTGAGAGCGAAGCATCATCGCGAGTTGGCCAAGGTTCATCTCGGGAACGAGAACGCGGTCATACTTTGCAAGAACTTCTCCCAAATTCTTAGGGAATGGATTGATGTAGCGAAGATGAGCTTGCGCAACACTTAAACCGTTTTCCCGCAGAGCTTCAACCGCTGCGGCGATAGGTCCGAAAGTCGATCCCCACCCAAGGAGAAGAACTTTTGCATCACCTGTCAGATCATCAACTTCAAGATCTGGAACATCAACGCCTGCAACTTTCGCTGCGCGAGTGCGAACCATGTAATCGTGATTACTTGGGTCATAAGAGATTGCGCCAGTCTGATCCGCTTTCTCAACGCCACCAATGCGGTGTTCAATTCCCTTAGTTCCCGGTACTGCCCAAGGCCTGGCGTGCGTGATTGCATCACGGCTATAAGGCATGAAGTTCTCTTGACTCTTCGCGAATTCCACGCGTAGATCTGGAAGCTCTGCCTCCGTTGGGATCTTCCAAGGCTCTGAACCATTGGCGATATATCCATCCGAGAGGATGAAGACCGGCACGCGATAAGTGGTCGCAATCCGTACAGCCTCAATAGCTATATTGAAGCAATCCTTAGGTGTTGCTGGAGCTAAAACGACCGTCGGTGATTCTCCATTTCGACCATACATAGCCTGCAGCAGATCTGCTTGCTCAGTCTTAGTTGGAAGTCCGGTAGAAGGACCACCGCGCTGTACATCAATAATGATGAGTGGCAATTCCAACATCACAGCTAAGCCGATGGTCTCCGCTTTGAGTGCCAATCCTGGACCAGAGGTAGATGTAACACCGATAGCGCCACCATATGCAGCTCCCAGTGCCGAACCAATTGCCGCAATCTCATCTTCTGCTTGGAATGTGATGACACCAAACTTCTTATGTTTAGAGAGTTCATGCAATATGTCAGAAGCTGGAGTAATTGGATAGGAGCCAAGGAATAACTTCAGCTCACTCTTCTTGGCCGCTGCTATTAATCCGTAAGCAAGTGCGGTATTTCCACTGATGTTTCGGTATTTACCCGCTGGCATCTTTGCGGGAGCGATCTGATAAGAGACAGAGAATTCCTCAGTGGTCTCGCCGTAATTCCAACCCGCGTTGAATGCCATCATGTTTGCTTCGAGGAGATCAGGCTTCTTCCCAAACTTTGCAGCGAGAAATTTTTCAGTTAGGTCAGTTGGTCGGCTATACATCCATGTCAGCAGACCGAGTGCAAACATATTCTTCGAGCGCTCTGCATCTTTTCGACTGATACTCAAGTGCGCGAGAGTGGCCACCGTGAGCGAGGTAAGTGCAATCGGATGCACCTTGTAAGCATCTAGCGAACCATCCTCAAGGGGATTAGTTTCGTATCCCACCTTGCTTAAATTTCGCGTAACAAACTCATCTTTATCAACAATGATTGTTGCGCCTTTGGGAAGATCTTTAATATTCGCCTTAAGCGCCGCGGGATTCATGGCGACAAGAACATCAGGTGCATCACCAGGGGTTTGAATGTGGTGATCCGCAAAGTGCAATTGGAATGAAGAGACTCCAAGCAAAGTGCCCTGCGGTGCGCGGATTTCGGCAGGGAAATTAGGAAGTGTTGAGATGTCATTTCCTAAGACGGCGGTGTCCATAGTGAAACGATCGCCTGTAAGTTGCATTCCATCGCCACTGTCACCAGCAAATCTAATTGAGACCTGGTGGAGTGAAACCACTGACTTACTCACCCTTCAATCCTGCCACTCCGGTGGTTGGCTTGGAAGGGTCATGGACTAAGAGTTGCGATAGAAGAGGGCTAAAGAGAGGTGCCTCTATTGCGTGGACTGGCAGGGAAGGGTGAGGAAATCTTGTGCTCTTGAAGAAATTGGCTTTCTACCATTGAAGTATCTCAATAATTCATTGGGAGAGAATGTCAGCCAACTGACAGAAAAAGAGTTTCAAAATGAGACTGTTAGGAAATCGCAGGACAGTAAAACGATATTTCGCAATGCTCTCGATGCCCGTGCTTGTAGCCGGAACGGTTTATGGCCTAGGCATGGACTCCCCAGCTTTAGCTGCGACTGTTCCAACAGCCACAGTGCCTTCCCTAAGTACGTGTGCTTGGGTGCTTGCGGGAGTTTCACCAACAGTGGCCCTAACCGCGGCCAACCCTTACGCAGGTGCCAGCGATTTGCTGACAGGAACTGACGCTGCAACCGCGATGTTTGTATCGGGAGATGGAACCCAAGGAACGCCTTGCTCTTGGTTCTCTGGAACCCCAGCTGGGGCGACGATCACGATTTCAGTCGCCAATAATTCCTCCTTTACTGCAGTACCAACGGGATTGGGCTACTCATTTACCGTATCTAGCCCATTGACCTACGCTCCAAACTCAGTCGGTGCAGGATGCCCCGCCGCTACAGGTGGTACTTCCTACACAACTCGTAATATGTATGGAGCCGCAAATACCGGCGGAGCTGCGGTTATCTATAACAAGGTTGGAGTTAACACGACCTCATCGTGCACTTTCGCTCCAACATATAGCTCTCTGATTCCAGCCGGCTTAACTGCCGGTGGTACATCAACCGTTTTGACCGGTAGTTCGGTCACAACAACCATGTCCCTGACTTAAACCACGTCACTAATAAGCGAGAGTTGAAATAGATGAAGGTGAGAGCGAAAGCTATTGCAGCAGTTCTTGGAGTTGTAAGTATCGTTCTAATGACTTCTGCAGTTCCCTCACTTGGAGTGATAACAACACCAACTCCAAGTTTGGGGCTCACCGTTTCAATTGTTCCAAATATCTCTGGAGAAGAAACTCCTATTCAAGCAGGTCAGAAAAATTCTATTGCGCTCACGGTCGCACCAGGAAAAATTGGCACAAAGATTGTAAAGATACGGAGCGCTTCGACTGGTGGAGAATTTATTTCAGTTTCAATCGGCGATGCATATCGCGTTAATGGTGCCCTAACACTCAATGATGCCAAGACGAGCAGTATTGCAGCCTGGGTGACTCTAGATCGGCAGCATGCCTTACTAAAACCGATGCAGGTTTTGGATCTTGCTATATCAATTGCAGTTCCAGCGAATGAACCAATAGGGATTCGCGAAGCATACTTACTTGTGAAAGCGACGGACCCCACCTCGACTGCAAAAGGTTCTGTATCACTTGCGGGCGCAGCTCGGTATGCAGTACCTATTTACCTTGGTGTAGGTACAACGACGCAAATAGTTACCTCCTTTAGTGTCGGAATAATTACCTTAATCAATACAACTGGGGGAATGGCTTTTGCTGTCCCCCTTCTCAATACGGGTATGACACCTATTGCTCCGGTCGGTTTCCTCACCTTAGGTTCTGTGCTCGGGCAGTTAAACTTTGCAGCGCAGATTCCATTCGCAGCCGGTGTAATTCAACCCGGCGGCTCTCAAGTAGTTGACGTTCTTGTTCCAGCTCAAGTTCCAGATGCGGTATGGAATGTGCATGCAGATGTGCATGAAGGAACTGATCATGCAACAAGCGATTCCATTGTGACTCTTAAACGCCAAGGTCTTGGAGCATCTGGCCAGCTGAAGTATTACAGAATGATCTTAGGCTTAATATCCTTCATCTTATTCGTCTTCGTATTCCTCTATATTCGTCGCGGTAATCGCGAAAAAACGAGATTGGATGCGGTCGAAGTGAAATCAGACCTTGCTGAAGTGACGCTCGCAACTTTCCAACGTGAAGAAGAGCGCGCTAACCGCAAATTCAAGAATAACAAAGGTAGGCCCTCCCACAGCTAATTAGCTTTGCTTTGCCACCCCAAGCGCGCCTAGGCACATCTCATCAGAGGAGCCTTCACCCCAGGTGACATAACGAGGCGGCAAGTTCTTCAGCTGCGGAAGCAAACTTCGCAGCGACGGGTCGTAGGTGCATTCGATCCGAACAGTGTCTCCAACTTTAAGTTGGATGGGAGTCTGCAGAATGGTCGGAGATTGATCATCGAAGTTGTAATTAGGACGATAGAGAAGAACCTTCTCACCCGAAGTTCCAGGGTTGAGCGTCATTCGAAGTGAACGGCCAAGTAGATGCATATGTGGAGTTGCTTTAACTACCAACTCATTCTGAGTAATTTTCTTATCGCACGTTGAGGTCGTGCTCGGAGTTGGATTAATTGGGTTGTGTCCGCAGATCAAATTCAACCCAGCAGATTCCATCGCGCTTGATTGAGTGGTGCGTTGCGCTAAATCGATAAGAGATTTTCCACGATCACATAAGTAGCCAGTAACTCCCTTAGGGCAGGCGAGTTCGACCGGAGCGGCAACAAGCTCTGTGTACAGAGTTTTAAGTTTCGAGCCTTTAGC
>CAIZHC010000122.1 GCA_903932705.1 uncultured Actinomycetes bacterium
AGGTCACGAGTTCCAGGTTTTAGCCCCGGCTTACTGGACGGCAACCCTCCACCACGGTGGGGTGCTCCGGGTGAAGACCAGGTCAATTGCACAGCGCAATTGGCAAGCGTGGGTTCTATAAAGAGCGGGGAGACCTCTCTTTCGTGCACCCCCTTAACTTCACGGGAGGTACTTCATGTCATTTTCACCAGAGAGTGCGGCCTTTGAAACCCGCCAAATTCACGCGGGTCAAGTTCCAGACCCATCGACCGGCGCGCGCGCACTTCCACTCTTCCAAACAACTGCTTATGTTTTCCGCGATACCAAGCATGCTGCCGATCTCTTTGGTTTAGCCGAACTTGGAAACATCTACACCCGCTTGATGAATCCAACACAGGATGCTGTTGAACAGCGCATCGCCGCACTTGAAGGTGGAGTGGCTGCGCTCTTGGTGGCATCTGGTTCTGCAGCAACCACATATGCAGTCCTTAACGTCGCAGAGGCAGGCGACCACATTGTCTCTTCACCAAGTCTTTACGGCGGAACGTATAACTTGTTCCACTACACACTTCCAAAGTTTGGAATCGAAGTTTCATTTGTAGAAAATCCAGATGATCCAGAGTCATGGCGTAAAGCGGTACGTCCAAATACCAAGGCCTTCTTCGGTGAGACAATTTCGAATCCAAAGAATGATCTCTTAGACATTGAAACTGTCGCAAAGATTGCCCACGAAAATGGCGTTCCACTTATCGTTGACAACACTGTTGCAACACCATTCTTGATTCGTCCAATTGAACATGGCGCTGATGTGGTTATTCACTCTGCAACCAAGTTCCTATCTGGTCACGGAAATTCCATTGTTGGTGCAATTGTGGATTCAGGTAACTTTGACTACGCCAAGCAGGCTGCAAAGTTCCCCAACTTCAATGAGCCAGATCCTTCCTATCATGGCCTGGTCTATGCACAAGCTCTTGGTGTTGGATCAGCATTTGGTGCAAACCTCGCTTACATCTTTAAGATCCGCCTGACATTGCTTCGCGATACTGGCGCAGCAGTAAGTCCGTTTAACGCTTGGCTCTTGGCTCTAGGTCTTGAAACTCTCTCACTTCGTATCGAGCGCCACGTCGAAAATGCCAAGGCAGTTGCTGCATTCCTTGAGGCCCATCCGCAGGTGGAGAAGGTTAATTACGCTGACCTCGCTTCATCTCCATGGAATCATTTGGCGAAGAAGTACGCACCAAACGGCACTGGCGCAGTTCTCTCCTTTGAGATTAAAGGTGGAATTGAAGCTGGAAAGAAGTTTGTTGAGGGGTTGAAGTTGCACTCACATGTGGCGAACATTGGTGATGTGCGATCACTTGTTATCCACCCAGCGTCGACGACTCACTCTCAATTGAGTGCCGAGGAGCAAATCACTGCAGGAGTTACACCTGGCTTGGTTCGACTCTCAGTGGGACTTGAAAATATTGCAGATATCAAGGCAGATATTGAGGGGGGCTTTGCTGCGGCAAAGTAATCATCAATGATTGAGAGCGATTGTCCTGTAACCGGCGCGTGGCTAGAGAGCCATGATCCGGGAGATCGCCTATTTATAAATATTGGAGACCTCACCCTGGAGTCGGGTGAGGTCCTTCCAGATATTACAATCGCCTATCAAACCTGGGGCGCGCTCAACGCCTCCCGTGACAATGCAATCTTGGTGAATCATGCGTTAACCGGTTGGTCAGATGTACCTGGTTGGTGGCCCTCGATGGTGGGAGCTGGAAAGCCACTCGATTCTGATAAATATTTCATCATCTGTCCAAATGTTATTGGGGGATGTCAGGGAAGTACTGGACCCTCATCCATTGCTCCTGACGGAAAACGATGGGGCTCGCGTTTCCCGGTCTTAACCATTCGAGACATGGTTGAAGCAGAGTTGAAAGTTACGGACCTTCTGGGGATCAAGAGTTACCTGCTCGCAGTGGGTCCCTCTCTCGGAGGAATGCGCTCGCTGGAGTGGGCAATTGATCACCCAGATCGCGTTCAGGCAATCTGCACCATTGGCTCCTCGGCGGTGGCCACGGGTGATCAGATTGGTGGAGCTTCGATTCAAATTCGGGCGATCAAGAGCGATCCTTACTTCAACAGCGGGGATTACTACGAGCAAGAAGTCGGCCCTACTGAAGGTATGGGAATAGCTAGACGGATAGCTCACCTGACCTACCGAACTGAGTCTGAGATGGATGTCCGCTTTGGCCGCGAGCTCCAAGGCGATGAAACAGGACGTTATGCGGTTGAGTCATATCTGGACCATCA
>CAIZHC010000123.1 GCA_903932705.1 uncultured Actinomycetes bacterium
CTCTCGGAGCGATGCCGAGGCGAATGCGATCCAGCTACTTGAGAGATTCGGTCTTGCCGACAAGGCGAAGCAATACCCAGATCTCTTGAGCGGTGGTCAACAGCAGCGTGTAGCGATTCTCCGGGCCGTGATTACTAAGCCAAAAGTCTTACTCTTGGATGAAGTCACAAGCGCACTAGATCCCATTTTGATTGCTGAAGTCCTCTCCCTCATCTCTGAACTAAAGAGTGAAGGAATGACCATGATGATCGCAACCCACGAGATGGGCTTTGCTAAGCGGGTAGCAGATCAAGTTCTCTTCTTGCATCATGGGCAAATCTTGGAAACCGGATCTCCGGCAGATATTTTAGAGAACCCGAGATCTGCGGAACTTAAGGGTTTCCTTGGAGCGCTGCGCGAAGCTGGCCGACTTTAATCTTTATCGCCCTTGCCGCGAGCTTCATCAATCTTTGCCTGCGTTAGATGTGGAAGTGCGTAGTAGGCGACAATCAAACCAAGTGCTGCTCCAAAGAGCATTGGTGTGCGCAGAGCGAATCCGCGTGAGAAGAGATGTACTGAAACAGTAACAATCACTCCCCCGATTACCGCGCCAATAGGCTGACTTCCAAGAGCGAAGAAACGGTAAACGCTATTTACTCGACCGAGGATGTGATCAGGAATGATTTCTTGGCGCATTGAAACAGTGACCACATTCCAAAGAATTGCAAAGAACATCTCCACTGCAGAGATAAACCAGACTAACTCCCATACCGGCGAGAAAGCCATCGCAACTAGGAATATCGGTGAGCCAAGAATTACGAGTTTGAGAATGAATGCTCTACCAAAGCGCTTAATGATTCGCCCCGAGAGCATGCCGCCAAGGGCTCCCCCAAATGCTGCGCCCGTACTCAAGATACCAAATGTAATGACCGAGGTATGTAGCACCTCTTGAGCGAAGAGAATGAAGACTGAGAAGCCAAGTGCATTTATTCCATTAATCGAACCCAAGATAAATGCCAATGGCCGTAAGAATGGATGGTGCCAGAGCCAACTCAGACCTTCTTTGAGTTCGGCCTTGAAATCAGGCTTCACTTCAGAGATTGCTTGCTTCTTAATCATCGACGAGGCAATCAACCCAATCAATCCAGCCGAGGCGAAGAAGCTCGCACCATCAAAGGCGAGCGGGGCAAAGACAGAGACACTTAAGAGAAGTGAGGCGAGGGGCGGGCCAACAAAGTTCTGCATGAGTGATTCAGAAGTCCACATGCGGCCATTTGCAGTTTCCAGTTGATCTGTTTCAACAATCAAGGGGATAAAAGTCTGGGAAGCACCGTTGCCGAGCACCTCGGCGCAACCAAGCAAGAAGGTGGCGGCAAGCAGAAGAATGTAAAGGCCAGTGTGAGTGTGAATCGCCGTCGCTTGAGTCAGTGATTTAACGACATGTATCGAACTGCGATTGCCCCAAATCGAAAATGCAACAACGAGAGTAATGATTCCGCGAACCACATCCGTTAAGACAATGACACTTCTACGCGGAAAGCGATCTATGAATACTCCAGCGGGCAAACTAAAAACCAACCATGGCATTGTCGCCATCAAGCCAATAATCGAGAGAAGAAGTGGTGAACGTGTGATGGATGATGCAATCCAAGGATAGGCAACTGCAGATACACCGTTACCAAGATTTGAAAGAACACTCGCCGTAAAGAGTTTGTGATACGAACCAGGCAGATGCATCTTTGCCATTACTTTGCAACAGCTCTTTCGCTGAGTGACTTCAGTGCGCGAAGTCCATCAG
>CAIZHC010000124.1 GCA_903932705.1 uncultured Actinomycetes bacterium
AGAGCGAGAAGGTAAAGATTGAACCCGCGATGATTGCCGGATAAATGATAGGCAAGATAATTGAGGTGAATGTCTTGGTGGCCGAAGCCCCTAAATCACTTGAAGCTTCTAACAAGCTATTTGGGAGGCGATCCATTCCGGCGTAGATCGGAAGAATCATGTATGGCAACCAGAGATAAGCAAGAGTGATTGTGGTTGCCGCTAACCCAAAACCAGGTCCATTAATTCCAAATGGCTTAAGCACCCAGGAGATGACTCCCCCGTCGGCAAACATGCTGCGCCAGGCGTATGTCTTAACCAGGTAACTTGCCCAGAGCGGAACGAGCACAAGGGCAATGACTACGCTTCTAAAACGCGGCTTCAAAACTTTCGCGATGAACAGTGCGATAGGAATTGCAAGCAGTCCGTCGATGAGGGTTACAGCAACCGCAACCCCAATAGATCGAAGGGCGATCGTGCTGTAAACGCGCTGGGTGATGAGAGTATGAAAGTTTGTAAATGAGAGCGAGTGAACGGTATTTCCAGTGAAGGAGTCAACGCTCCACAAACTGGAGATCAACATGACTGCGAGTGAACCGAGATACGCAATGGCAAGCCAAAGCACGGGAAGAGCTAGTAATAGCCCCGCCCGTGCTCCTTTGTGGCGGTAAAGCCACGTATTGACTCGGTTCTTATGCACTGTGATTTAAGGCGTTATTAGCCTTTTATCGATGTCCAGGCTTGTGTCCAAGCGGCATAGTCGGTGCAGATATTTCCACGACCATCTAGGCAGCTTGTGGTTGGTGTGGTCCAGTACCAAATCTTCTTGGCATAGGCAGCGTCTGTTGCGTGATAAGTGGTGCAGAAAGCCTTATCTGCGGTGTGGCTGCAAGCCAAGGTCTGTGATGGAGCTTCACCAAAGTACTCAGCAACTTGTGCGTTAACTGTTGGAGAGGTAATCCAGTTCATCCATTGGTACATGCAATTTGGATGTTGAGCCTTGGCGGAAATCATCCACGTATCAGACCAACCAGTAGCTCCCTCTTTAGGAACAGTGGTTGCAACGGTGACCTTCTTGTCGCCATTGATTGTGTTAGCGATAACCTGCCATGAAGAACCAATGAGTGTGTTGGAAGATTCGAATGATTGAACTGACTTGGTGTAATCAGACCAATACTCACCAATGTTCTTCTTCTGAACCTTGAGGAGCGCAACTGCTGCTGCTAGCTGAGTCTTATCAAGTGAGTAAGGATTGGTGATTTTCAGAGAAGGAGTGGTGGACATCAAATACATCGCTGCGTCAGCGATATAAATTGGCGAATCGTATGCAGTGATCTTGCCCTTGTAAGGAGAGTTCGCTGCAAAGACTGATGACCATGATGTTGGTTTCTTCACCTTTGCTGCGTTATAGGCCAAGACATTTGCGCCCCAACCATGAGGAATTCCATACATGGCGCCCTTGACTGAGTTCCATTGCTGATTCTTCAAGAATGGAGAGATGGTCTTGTAATTAGGAACGAGAGCTGTGTTCACTGGAGCAACTTGGCCGCCGTAGATCAAGCGGAGGGTCGCATCGCCGGAAGCGGATACGCCGTCATATCCACCGGTCTTCATCAATGAAACCATCTCATCGGATGTTCCAGCAGTCTTGGCATTGACCTTGCAACCAGTTGCCTTTGTAAATGGATTAACCCAGTCGACAGTCTTGTCGTTACTACCATTTTCGGCATAACCAGCCCAGACAATAATGTTGAGCGCGCCTTCACCCTTACCAAGGGTTTTGAGGGCGGCGATATTTGGAAGTGAGGCAGCAACACCTGCAGTCGCACTCGCAATGGCTAAGCCAAAAGCGGCGAAGCTAGCAATCACTATCTTCTTGGTACGCATTCACATCACCTTTTCTTTATGCATTACTTGATTGGGCTAAATCGTTCCTGGTTTTTAAACCTATGAAACCTTTAGCCGACCTGGAATTCGTATTTCGAATTCCAAGAAACTTCGATCTTCTCCCCCTCGTTGGGGAATTCTTGAGTGCCATCATTCTCCGCAAGAATCGTCAGGATGTCACTGCCAATAGCCACATTTATGCGAGTCAGGGCGCCCAAGAACATCACCGATACAACCTCGCCTGGCGCAGTTCGATCTCCTGATGTGCCCAATTTAATCTTCTCGGGGCGAATGCTGATTACCTTGCCCTCGCGGTGCAAGAGATTGGATATGCCTACAAAGCCGGCAACAAACTCCGAATTTGGGGCATCATAAATCTCGCGCGCGGTACCCATCTGAACGATATTTCCGGCGTTAAAAACCGCGATCCGATCGGCCATAGTGAGCGCCTCTTCTTGATCGTGGGTCACGAAGATGAATGTGATTCCGATATCACGCTGCAACTCTTTGAGCTCAACTTGCATCTCGTGGCGGAGTTGAAGATCTAGAGCGCCAAGTGGTTCATCAAGAAGGAGCACTTTAGGTTCATTCACAAGTGCGCGAGCAAGGGCGACGCGTTGGCGCTGGCCTCCAGAGAGTTGTCCCGGTTTACGTGCTTCATACCCTTCGAGTTTCACACGTTGTAGCGCTTTGCGAGCTCTGGTGATCCGCTCGTCCTTCGCGACTTTCTTTACCTTGAGGCCGTACTCAACATTTTCCAGAACGGTCATGTGTGGGAAGAGTGCGTAATCTTGAAAAACTGTATTTACATCGCGATTAAAGGGAGGAGTTTGGCTTACATCAACTCCGTCAATTTCAATCACTCCGGAATCCGGAAGCTCAAATCCCGCAATCAAACGCAGAACTGTTGTCTTACCCGATC
>CAIZHC010000125.1 GCA_903932705.1 uncultured Actinomycetes bacterium
GAGACCTATGTTCATGAGAAGCCTCTTTCAATCGCGCTTCGTGAGATCAATCAGGGCTTGCTCACCATTGAAAATCTTGAGCCTGTCGCTGAAGCACCTATCTCAGAAGTATCTGCTTAACACTTAGTTAGATGAACTCTCGCGGGCGGGAAATTGTCCTAGGGGTCACGGGCGGAATATCTGCCTACAAATCGTGTGACCTCTTGCGCCGTCTGCAAGATCATGGGTTTCTGGTTACCGTTATTCCAACGCGTGCTAGTTTAAATTTCGTTGGAGTGGCCACTTGGGAAGCTCTCTCTGGAAGAGAGATCGCCACCGATTTATGGAACAACGTCCACCAGGTTCCTCATGTTTCAATTGCAAAGAAAGCTGATGCAATCATTATTGCCCCTGCCACTGCAGATATTCTCGCCAAAATGGCTCATGGCATCGCTGATGATCTATTAACAAACACTCTTCTAGCATCAACCGCACCTGTCATTGTGGTTCCTGCGATGCATACCGAAATGTGGTTGAACCCAGCGACTGTCTCCAATATTGAAACTCTGCGCAGCCGTGGTGTGGTAATCATTGAACCCGAAACTGGCAAATTGACCAGTGGCGATGTAGGCGTGGGTCGCTACCCTGAAAGTGCAACCATTATTTCCGGATTGCTTGAAACACTAGCGGTCAATTCAGATCTTTTGGGTAAGCACGTACTTATAAGTGCAGGTGGAACCAGGGAAGCTATCGATCCAGTTCGATACATCGGTAATCATTCCTCCGGTAAGCAGGGATATGCACTTGCTCATGCCGCAGTACTTCGCGGGGCGAGAGTCACCTTAGTTTCTGCAAATTCTCAAGAACCAAATATCGAAGGGATAGAAATTATCCGCGTTCTCTCAACTAGCCAGATGCAAGAGGCGCTAGAGGCTAATTTTGATGAGGCCGATATATTGATCATGGCTGCGGCAGTTGCTGATGTGAGACCCTCCAAGATAAGCGCCGGCAAGATTTCGAAGAGTGATCTGCTGAAGATTGAACTGATCCCAAATCCAGATATTTTGAAAGCTCTCTCTTCTCGCAAGAAAGATCAAGTTGTGGTTGGTTTTGCGGCACAAACTGAAGAGGCTGCAAATGGGGGATTAGACATAGCTGTGAAGAAATTGCGGGAGAAAGGCTTAGATGCCATCTACTTCAATGATGTTTCTGGGGGAGCGATCTTTGGGGAAGATGAGACAAGCGGAGTATTAATTACTTCCGATGGAGCAGAAGTGCCCATTTCTAAGGTAAGTAAGGTGACACTTGCCAATAAAATTCTCGATTTGGCGCTTAATAAGTTAGGTTAATCCAATGACTAAGCGACTATTTACTTCCGAGTCTGTCACTGAAGGCCATCCAGACAAGATTGCAGATCAAATTTCGGATGCGATTCTAGATTCCCTTCTCAACCAGGATATTAAAAGTCGTGTGGCGGTCGAAACACTCATTACAACTGGTCAGGTCCACGTAGCAGGTGAAGTAACAACTCGTGGCTATGCCGATGTTATGAATATTGTCAGAGATACTGTGCTTGAAATTGGGTATGACTCATCCGATAAGGGATTTGACGGAAATTCATGTGGAGTTTCAATCTCAATCGGACAACAATCAAGTGACATTGCTCAAGGAGTTAACTCAGCCTTTGAAAATAGAGTTTCTTCATCTGATGATCCCTTGGATTTACAGGGTGCTGGCGACCAAGGATTGATGTTCGGTTACGCGTGCACTGATACCCCTGAGTTGATGCCTATTCCGATTGCATTGGCACATCAACTTTCGCAACGTTTAGCGACGGTACGAAAGAGCGGGGAGTTAGCTTATCTACGCCCAGATGGAAAGACTCAAGTAACTATTGAATATGACGGTGATAAGGCGATTGCGCTAAATACAATCGTTATTTCATCTCAACATGCAGCACACGTGGATCTAGATTCAGTTCTTGCGCCAGATGTTAAGAGATTAGTCATCGATCCAATCTTGGAGAATCTCTCCCTTGATCATTCCAATGTGCGGGTTCTCATTAATCCAACCGGTCGCTTTGTCACCGGAGGGCCAATGGGAGACGCTGGTTTAACGGGACGAAAGATTATTGTGGATACATATGGTGGAATGGCCAGACACGGCGGGGGAGCCTTCTCCGGAAAAGATCCTTCTAAAGTTGACCGTTCCGCTGCATATGCAATGCGATGGGTCGCTAAGAATGTGGTGGCAGCCGGTTTGGCGACGCGATGCGAAGTGCAGATTGCTTACGCCATTGGAAAAGCTCAACCAGTTGGGTTATTCGTTGAATGTTTTGGCACAGAAGTAGTGCCAGTTCTCCAAATAGAGGCCGCTATTGAACAGGTATTTGACCTGCGTCCTGCTGCAATTATTCGCGACTTGGAACTCTTGCGACCTATCTATCAAAAGACCGCTAGTTACGGTCATTTTGGCCGTGAGTTACCTGGATTCACGTGGGAGAAGAGTGATCGAAGTGAGCTCTTGCAGAAGGCAGTTAAGGGCTGATTATTCGTGGCTAATGTAAAGCCACTCAAACTTAAACAGCAAAAGGCTCTTCTTGTAAGGGCCCCGGCGTTGGTGAATCCCGTCGCCAAAGTGCTTGTTGACCACCAAATTCTGCATCTTGATCAATATTTGGAATATGTGGTTCCTGAAGAACTTTCAAACTCCGCATCAATCGGAACCTTGGTTGAGGTAGAACTATCGCATCGCCCCACTCAAGGAATCGTTGTTGCAAGATACGAGAAACCTGAATCCGGGGGAGAGTTACGGGCACTTTCTAAGGTGCTTTCGGATGCGCCTTATCTACCCTCTGAACTCTTGAGTACCATTGAAGAGTCTGCTTCTCTTTATGGAGCTTCTTCATGGGACTTTATCCGTTCATGTGTACCTCCTTATTCTAAATCTGGTGAGAAGGCAGCCCTTTCGAGAGAAGCACCTTCTTCTCATAATTCAGAACGGAGCACAAATCTGCCGGAATCACTCACCCACGTTTTACTCAAATCAGAGCGAATTCTCTTTGCATTGGAACTTCCATCATCTAAGCCATATTGGGAAGTACTTGCCGAAATAATTGAAGTGAGATCAAAGATTGGTTCAGTTTTAGTTCTACTTCCCAATGAGCGTGAGCTCTCTGTGATTGAATCGGAGTTGCTCGAGAGGTCTTTAACTCCGATATCTGCGCGTAGCACAAGTGGAAAGAGCGAGAGATACTCAAAATATCTACTCGCAAGATTGCAAGAGAAGTCAATCATTCTGGGAACGAGAAGTTCATCCCTTATGCCCTTGCCCACTAATTCGACCATCATTCTGGTTGATGACTGCGATGAATCACATTACGAGCGTAGATCTCCAACATGGAATAGTCGGGAGCTCGTAGGTTTGCGTGAGAGAGAACATTCTGTTCTCTACGCCAGTTCCTCGATCAGCCTAGAAAACACCGCCCGAATTTCTGCGGGATCTCTCCCGCTCTTTAGGTTTGCCCAGAATTCAAGATTGCGAGTAACGAGCGCCGAGCCTTCTCACCAAAGACCATATTTTAAATCGATTTCAGAAGCTCTTAGAAGGGGTTCAGTTCTAATTAGCATGAGTGGAACTGGTTACATCACCTCTTTCTCATGTCAGAAATGTCGAAATATCGCCCTCTGTGAGTGTGGTGGCAAATTGTTCTTTCCAGGCAAAGGAAAGAACCCTCAATGTGCCACCTGCACAAGAGATTATTTGGAGTGGAAATGTTCGTGGTGCGGTGAGAGCAAACCGAGAACTCTCTCATCGGGCGTACTTCGACGAGCAGATGAGTATGGAAAGGCATTTCCAGGAACATCAATTATCACCTCATCTGCAGAGAATCCATCGCTCAATCTTCCAGAGGGAAACCACTTGGTACTTAGTACACCCGGAGTTGAGCCTAGAGGTGAGTATGAAGGAATAGTATTTTTAGATCTGGAAAATCGCTTACTTCGGACGACCTTAAGAGCGAGTGAAGAGATTCGTTTACATATAATGCGATCGTTAACGATGCTAGCTCCAAACGGTGTTGTTCATTATGACCTTCCACCATCTGACCCATTCTTGCAATCAATACTTCGTGGAAATGTACTGACGGCCACAACTCGCGAGATGGAGGAGCGCGATGCTGTTCACCTTCCACCACACTTTGGCTCGGTTGTTCTGACCTCTGATGATTTGTTGGGTGTCCAACGAGTACTGGAAGAATTTTCGGATATCGAGATTATTGGTCCGTTTATGAGAAATAAACGGAGCTCACTTCTCATTAAGGTGAAAAGTTCTAGGAAGGGTGAATTAATAAAACTGCTTTCTCAGGTCAACAGGGTTCGTAGTTTGCGCAAAGAACCGCTGATTACCTATCAAATTGACCCCTATTCTTTGAATTGAGCAACCCCCTAGTAGACTTCTCGTATGTCTATTCAGCCGATTCGCCTCTTTGGCGATCCCGTTCTGACGACGCCAGCGGCACCCGTTGAGGTATTCGACAAAGAACTTCGAAAGCTCGTTAAAGACCTAACAGACACCATGAAGGATGCGCCTGGCGCTGGCCTGGCTGCACCCCAAATCGGAGTTTCATTGCGGGTTTTTGTTTGGGATGTCGATGACGAACTAGGCCACTTAATCAATCCCTCTCTTTCTCTCAGCGAAGAGATGCAGGATGGCCAGGAGGGATGTCTCTCATTCCCTGATGTCTATTACGACACTCCTAGAGCCCTACGGGTTGTTGCCCGTGGAATGAATATGCATGGCGAACCCGTGACAATTGAGGGTTCAGAGTATTTGGCTAGGGCAATTCAGCATGAGACAGATCATCTCGATGGAATTCTCTTTATCGATCGGATGCCGGGAGATTCCCGTAAATCCGCGATGAGAGAGATTCGTGAGAGCGAATGGTTTGGCTCCGCAATCGCTCATGGTCGAGAGCCGGTTATTAAAGTTTCACCCCATTCAACGCGCGGCTTAGGAATATAGGTAACCTTGCAAATCTCAGTAGCTTCTTCCTCGCTAATTGCCGTGCCAATCATCGAAGCGATTTTGGCTTCGGAACATACCTTGGCCTCCGTCATCTCAACCCCTGATAGCAAATCGGGAAGAGGGCAGGTTGAAACCCCGACGCCGCTTGCGAGTTGGAGTGAAGAGCGTGGATATCTCGTGGCTAAACCATTTGATACGCCCTCATTAAACCAACATCTCCTCGCCGCGCAACCACAGTTGATTATCACTGCGTCGTATGGGCGAATGATC
>CAIZHC010000126.1 GCA_903932705.1 uncultured Actinomycetes bacterium
ACAGAATCAGTTGTATGACTCGATGAAAGCGGCACTTAATAATCTCACTCAAGGATTGGCGGTGGAGTTTCGAGATTCAGGCGTGCGTGTAAATGCGGTAATGCCCGGTGGAACACGCACAGATTTAACAAGGTCATGGCTTAAAGATTACTTAGGGAGAACTCCGACGGAGAGCGATCTAGAGATTCCATCAGTTGCTGAACCGGAGCAGATTGCGAGGGTGATTGCTGCCCTGGCGAGCAGAGATATGGCCTGGGTGAATGGAGTTACGCTCGCTGCCGATGGAGGTTTTGGACTGTCTTAAGAGTCCAATCGCCCCCTAAAATGGCGTTATTGCACGAGATCTAAATTTAGCCCTCTGACTAGGAGCACACATGGAAAACATTGATGCCTTCAATAATCACCTGCCCGTAAAGGTTCGTTTCGGTGAGGGAAAGGCTCTCTTGCTTCCAGATGTCGTGGCAGAGTGCGGCGCAACCAAAGTTTTCTTGATGGTGGATGAAGGAATTGAGAAGTTCAATCCAGCGGCTAAGGCATGCATGGATAACTTGATTGCAAAGAGCGAATTAACTGTTACCGTCTTTGAGAAGCCAGCGGGCGAACCAACAATCGATATGGTTGATGATGCCACCCGCGCATTGGTTGCATCAGGTGCCGAAGCAGTTATCGCACTCGGTGGCGGTTCAGTCATTGACACGGCAAAGGCTGCGCGTCTTTGCGCACAACTTGGAGTAACTTTCCGCGAATTTCAGGCAAGCGCTCCTGTGTACCCAACCCCAACTGTTGCTCTAATTGCGCTACCAACCTCAGCAGGAACTGGCTCTGAAGTCTCAGGCGGCTCAGTTATCTCCGACCCAGCTGCAGGTCGCAAGGCAGGAATTGCTAATGGAAATCTCCGTGCGCAGTATGCAATCGTTGATCCCGTACTTACATATTCCATGCCTCCTTCAATGACTGCCAACACTGGAATTGATGCGCTCGCTCAGGCCATTGCGGGAATTATTGCCAAATGCAGCACTCCAATTGGCGATGCAATTGGTTACGAAGCTATTCGCATGATGACTCCAGCCCTCGTCGGAGCCTATAAAGATGGAAATGATAAAGCCGCTCGTGCGGGTATGGCCGCCGGTTCCATGATGGCTGGCCTCACTATGAATATTTCAGATTGCACCGCAGAACACTCACTAGGACAGGCAATTGGTGGACTTAAGCATGTGCCACACGGATTAACGATTGGTCTGGTCCTGGTCGAAACACTTACTCGCGAAGCAAAGGTTGTTCCAGCAAAGATGGAGCGAGTAGCCGACGCTATGGGCGCACCTGATGATGGAAGCAAGGATGGATCTCGCGCAGTTAATGCAGTTCGCAAGATTCTTGCAGAGCTTAACTTCCCCGTCCTATCCAGCCTAGGATTTGTGGAAGCCGACATTGATAACTTGGCAGATATTGCTCTGGGTGATTTCTTTATCACTCAAGCTCCAACCCCTTGGAGTAAGGCAGAAGTGGTTGAGGCGTTTATGTCTGCAC
>CAIZHC010000127.1 GCA_903932705.1 uncultured Actinomycetes bacterium
CACCGCTTGTGGTCAGTCAAAAGACAGTAATTGCTCCGCTTCCAAATCTAACTCAGGTAGTGGGCGATCCTGCCTTCGCAATCACCCCACCAGCAACTCCATCTTCTGGTGCTTGGTCGCTCGCATCGACTGATCCAAACGTTGTGGCCGTAAATGGATTAGAACTCATGGTTGGAAATGCTGGGTCAGCTCTGATAACTCTTACACAGGCAGCCCAAGGTCCATGGTTGGCAAATTCCACAAACTTTCTAGTCAACGTCAGTGGACTAGTTCCTACAATTGGAACTCTCGCTCCAGTTGTCCTAGCGCTGGATCAACTCCCAGTGGCTCTCGTAAACCCAACATCGAATTCTGCAGGAGTGTGGAGTTACTCCATTTCAAATCCTGCGGTAGCGAAGATTGTTAATGGCAAATTGGTACCAGTTTCAGTCGGCGTCACAACTCTCTCTGCAGTGCAGAAACCAGCTGGCAAATATGGCCAATCGAACACAATTCAAGCAACAGTCACTATAAAGGCGACGCCTGTTGTGACCCCAAGCCCCACCCCATCAGTGACACCTACTCCTAAACCAACGGTCACGCCTACTCCATCAGTCACACCTACTCCTAAACCAACCAAGATTCCTGTAGTCCCAACGGTGACTGTAAAGGCGGTTGGTAGAACTCTTACGATCAGCGCAAAAAATGGCGTAGTTGTTGCCTACATCAACGGTAAGAAAGCCAACATTGGAAAGAATGTGGTGAAGCCAGGCAATGATTTGGTGGTCATCGAATTTCAATCGCGCATCATCTACTCCAAAGTCTTCACTATTAAGTGAAGTTAGCTCTTTCGAAATAAACTCGGAGTGAAATCTTCTAGAGGGCGTTTAGAAATAGGTCCCGTGGCTTTTCTGGTTGCGGGCTTAATGTTCATGGAATTTCTGGACGGATCGATTCTTCCAACGGCCGCTCCAACTATCGCGAGATCCTTTCACATTCTTTCTGCGCAAGTAGGAGTCTGTGTTACCACTTACATGGTCACGATTGTGGTTCTGATTCCGGTGTCAGCCTGGGTTGCAGATAAATTTGGCGTCAGGATTGTTCTCTTCTCGAGCATCTTCATATTTACGGTTGCCTCTCTACTCTGCGCTCTCTCCACAAATCTTGTTGAGTTAACCATCATGCGAATTTTGCAGGGAGTTGGCGCTGCAACAATGGTTCCAGTTGGAAGACTAATTTTGATGCGCAGCGTCGACAAAGGTGAAGTTATTCGGGTGATTTCATATTCAGTCTGGCCGGCGCTGGCAGCACCTGTTGTTGCACCGGTACTTGGAGGGTTTCTCATAAACCACGCTTCATGGCACTGGATCTTCTTAGTAAATATTCCAATTGGATTTCTAGCCTTAATGATTGGCGCGAAAATAGTTCCGGACATTCCAGGAGGACGCGTAGAGAAGCTTGATTGGTTTGGATTTTCTGGAACTGCAATGAGCCTCGGGCTCTTGGTCTTTGCAGCCGCTAATTTAGGTGCACCAAAAATCAATCTGCCTTCGACCTTGGCACTCTTTACTATCGGTGTTGCTATTGGGATACCTACGATTTATCACTTAAAGCGAATTGCCAATCCGCTTATAGATCTCACGGTGTTAAAGATTCAGACTTTCCACCTCAACACAACCAGTGGATTGCTCTTCCGAGTTGCACAGAACACTGCTCCATTTGTTCTTCCTCTGCTCTTTCAAGATAAATTTGGATGGAGCGCGCAGCGGGCAGGTAGCGTTCTCTTCTTCTACATGGCTGGCAACCTAGGCTTTAAGATCTTTACAACTCCCCTGATGGAACGTTTTCCGTTTAAACCAATGATTCTTCTATCAACTCTGCTCAGCATTCCCTTGACGCTTACTCTTGGTCTACTGAGCTCCTCCATTCCATTTTTCTGGACCGCTCTCTTGTTGCTGGTTACTGGTGGAGTCAGGTCTATTGGAATGACGCTTTACAACACGATTACCTTTGCAGATACCGATCAAGAATCGATGTCACATGCCAACACAATCTCCAATATGGTCCAGCAACTCTCTTCTGTGATTGCCGTTGCAACCGCTGTAATCGCAATTAGTATCGGCAGAAGCGTTGTGGGCAGTCATAATCAATTTACCTTCGCCTTCATTTTTGCAATAGCCGCCCTGCTCATCTCGCTCCGTAATGTGATCTCACTTCCCGCTACCGCCGGTCAATCCCTGCGTTAATTGGCGTACTCTTAGCAAATGCGTAGCCTCAGACTCCGTTTCGCGATAGCAGTCGCAAGGAGCGCCAGCGCTACCTCAAAACTCCTCGGACATAAGGGTGAAACCCTCCCCGGGCGAATTCTCCTAGCTATTGAACCTGAAGCTATCTCCTTGCTCGCTCAGGGCAAAGAAGTGATTCTGGTTTCTGGGACAAATGGAAAGACCTCAACCACAAAAGCCGTGACATCGATTGTCTCTCAACTTGGGCCTGTGGCAACTAGCGGTTCTGGTTCCAATTTAGCCTGGGGCGCAGCAAACGCTTTAATGTCATTGGCTCCATACGCTGTTCTCGAAATTGATGAACTTCACTTACCCTCAATCATTGCGCAGACAGATCCCACTATCGTCTTACTTCTAAATCTGACCCGCGATCAACTTCATCGAATGCATGAGGTAAAGCGTGTGGCTGACCGATGGCATGTTGAATGTTCTGAAGCTACAAACACAATATTTGTCGCTGACATTGATGACCCGTACATCAATTACTCAATTGTTAATGCGATCAATGTAGTGAGGGTTTCATTCGGTGGAAGAACACACCCAGATGGTGCAGTTTGTCCACGCTGCGGAAATTACTTAACGTGGGTGAGAGGAAATTACTCCTGCACTTGTGGGTTGAGTAACAAAATTAACGAATTGAAATTTAAGAAAGGCTCCGCCTCACATCGCAATGCAATCTTGGCAAATATTGTCGGAGAAATTGTTGGTGCAGACCCTGTTGAGTTCACTGAGAGCGCGCTGGAGCGAACTGTTACTAAAGAGATGGCTGGGAAGAAGGCCCACTTCAGATTAACCAAGAACCCCGCTTCCTGGACTGAAGCCCTCCAAGGCGATTTGCATCATGATGTTGTTCTTGTCCTCAACGCCAGACAGGTTGATGGAATCGATACCTCGTGGCTCTGGGATGTCTCATTTAAAGCCTTAAAAGGCCATCGGGTCTTTGTATGCGGTGAACGCGCACTTGATATGGCTTACAGAATTCACGTCGAAGGTATTAGTCCAGAAGTTGTAGAGAGTGTTGATGTCGCAATATCGCTTGCCACAGGGTCAGAGATCAGCGTCTTATCTGCCTACACCGCCTTCTTTGAGTTGGTGATGTGATGTTAGAAATTATTCGAATTCACAATGAGCTCTTAGGTACATATGGCGATCGCGGAAATAGTGATGTGCTGCAGTATCGCGCAGGCCTACGAAAAATCAAAGCACGCGTTACAGATATTTCCTATCTCGATCCACTTCCACGGACTGGAGATATTTATCTACTTGGTGGCGCCGAAGATGCGGCGCAATTGTTATCGCTTACAGCGCTACGCAAAGGCTCCATCCTTGCCCGCGCTGCAAATAAGGGCGCAGTTGTACTCGCCATATGCGCCGGCTTCCAACTTCTTGGAACGAAATACATAACCCGCGATGAAGAGTTTGCGGGCCTTGGACTTCTGGATGTATCGACAGCCCCTGGTGATAAGAGATTGGTTGGAGATATCGCAGTTAAATCTCCACTCTTTGAACTTCCGCTCACCGGATTTGAAAATCACAGCAGCGTGACCACTCTTGGTTCTGAGGCCAAACCATTTGCCAGCGTTATCTCAGGAAATGGAAACGGTGTTGCTGGCCTTGATGGAGCAATGAGTGAGAATGTATTCGGGACTTATCTACATGGACCAGTACTGGCGCGTAACCCAGAATTCGCTGATTTACTCCTTGAACGTGCGCTTGGAACGAGCATTGAACCTGTCGTTGATGATCTTGCTACCGAATATGCGAAGTGGCGAAGAGCTCTGATTTAGTAGGTTACAATTGGGTGTTGCATCCGCAACACAACTCACAGAACCTCTGTTTGTACACACAACAAGTTCGTTTGCGAGTCTTACGTCAGTCAATCTGATAAGCACCACGAGACACGCATCTATGTCTCGATTGGTATAGCTATGTCTACGTTCCGCAATTTAGGTGTTACCCCTGCGCTCTGCGAGGCTCTTGAAGCCGAAGGCAAGACCGCTCCATTTCCTATTCAAACCGCAACCCTTCCTGACGCTATTAAGGGCCGCGATGTCCTTGGCCGCGGTCAGACTGGCTCCGGAAAGACCCTCGCCTTTGGTTTAGCGATGCTCACCCGCCTCAATGGCCGCACAGCAAAGCCTCACAAGCCACTAGGACTCATCCTCTCTCCAACCCGCGAATTAGCGGTTCAGATCAATGATGTCGTCTCTCCACTTGCTCGCAAGATTGGGCTCTCTTCACAAGTAGTCGCTGGAGGCCTTTCATATATCGGCCAGATCCAAGCTCTTAAGCGTGGAGTGCCAGTAATCGTTGCAACCCCAGGTCGCTTGATGGATCTTCTGGAGAAGAAGCACATCGATCTATCAGATGTCATGATCACAGTTCTTGATGAAGCAGACCAGATGGCAGATATGGGATTCATGCCTGTCGTTAAAGAGATTCTCTCTCTTACTCAAGAGGGCGGACAACATCTGCTCTTCTCTGCAACTTTAGATCGCGATGTTGACTCACTAGTTAAGCGATTCCTTAAAGATCCAATTACTCACTCGCTTGAAAATGAGAAGTCACGCGCAGTTGATATGACTCACCACTTGTTGCTCCTTGACCAACAACATAAAGATGAGATCTCATCTCAAATCGCAGCACGCGATGGCCGCACAATCTTCTTCGTCCGCACCAAGCATGGCGCTGATAAGTTAGCTGAGAAGATGCTTCGAAGCGGTGTACCAGTTGGCGTCTTACATGGTGGAAAATCTCAAGGTCAACGTACTCGTGTACTTAAAGCATTTAAAGATGGACGTGCATCAGCACTTGTAGCAACAGATGTTGCCGCTCGCGGAATCCACGTAGATGATGTCTCACTTGTAGTACATGTTGATGCACCCGCTGATCATAAAGATTATCTACACCGTGCAGGTCGTACCGCTCGTGCCGGTGCAACCGGTACCGTCGTAACGCTTGCAACACATAAGCAGAAGAAGGCAGTCTTTGGTATTACCAACCGCGCTGCTGTAAAGCTTATTGAAAATCAAGTTCGCCCTGGAGACTCAAAACTTCAAGAAATTACTGGCGCACAAGAACCATCAGGTATTCCAATTGAGGTAGAGGCTGAGAAGCCGTCTCGCAACGATCGCAAGCCTGGTAGCCGCAGTCGCTCTAATGATCGCGGTAATCGCGATGGAAACTTCAAGCCACGTAAATCTGGTGGAGGACGTTTTGAGAGCCCTGCAAAGGCTGAAGGCGCAGAAGTTCGCACCGAGCGCACCTTTAGTTCAGAGCGTACTGATCGCACCTTCCAAGCACCTCGCGATGCTCGCGATGCTCGCGATTCTCGTCCAGCACGAGATACCCGTGAAGTTCGCGAAGAACGTCGTCCAAAGAGCGATCGTTCATTTAACTCTGATCGTCCTTTCCGTTCTGCACCAAAGAAGTGGGAAGAGAAGGCTCGTGAGTCACGCACCCGCGAAGAGAGCGCACCAGCGGCTGGAAATCGTGGACGCGTTGAAGGAGTTGCTCGTCCAGCGAAGAAAGCCCCGCGTATGCCACTTGAGAAGCGCATTGCACTTGAGAAGGCAGAGTCCCGCGCCCGCGCTGGTGGAAAGCCTGCTAAAGCTGGAGCTGGTCCAAAGAAGTTTGGAAAAGCTGGCGGAAAGCCTTTTAAAGGTGGAAAGCCAAGCCAAGCTAAGCGAGGCTAATTTCTCTATCGAAGTATTGTGAGATGGCGTCCTGATTGTGAGAAATCACCAGGACGCCTTTCTCTTTTCGTAACTCAGAGATAATCTGCAGAATTCCCTCAATAGATTGGGAATCCTGTGCGCTAAAAGGTTCATCAAGTAGGTAGTAATTAGCGCTCTGTGTAAGTGCGAGAGCCAAGCTCACTCTCTCCTGCTGACCAATAGATAATTCGGTTACTTTACGTGACAAGAGATCTTTCAAGTTCAAATTCTCGATAATGGCTGCGCTATCTTTTACGCGAGCTGACTTTGGCAGAAAGTTCAGAACTTCCTGCACTGTGAATGCAAGGGTAAATGATCTGCGTTGCGGAGCGATTGAGCGAAGTGCAGCTTGGCCCTTTGAATTCAGTGAAGCAATATCAACGCCATCAATTTCAATGTTGCCTTCTTGTGGCTTGAGTAATCCACCAATCAAGGCAACGAGGGTGCTCTTGCCAGAACCATTGGGACCGGTGAAGAGGACTGACTCTCCCTGATTTAGCTCCGCACTGAAATTTGAATAGATAGGTGAACCTCCACGTGCAAAGGAGATGGCGTTAACTTTAATCATGGCTAACCCAAGATGCGCGTTTTACTTTGAGCAAGATTATCAGGGCAGGTGCACCAAGCAAGGAAGTCAGCAATCCAAGTGGAATCTCATTTGGTTGAAAGAGAGTTCTTGCTAAGAGGTCAGCCAACAAGAGCACGATTGCTCCCACTAAAGCACTAAGCGAGAGCATCTTTCGATGTGCAGGGCCAATGAGAAGTCGCACAATGTGTGGGACAAGTAGGCCAATAAAGGCGATGGCACCGACAGCACTTACTGAGGCGCCGATGAGAAATGCGAGGCCGATAATTGCGTAGAGGCGCAATCTCTTGGGATTGACTCCCATGTAATGCGAAGAGTTCTCACCAAGTGAATAGGTATCTAAGCGACGAGATACAAAGAAGGAGATGATGATTCCGACTTCGATATATGGAGCGATCATCCCAACTGTCGCATTGTTAAGAAGAGTCAAAGATCCAAAATCCCAGAAGGTAATGGATTGAATCCCAGGCTTGGGAGACATTGAGATAAGGAGGCCGGCGAAGGAGGTTAAAATCGCTGAAATTGCGATACCTGTGAGGAGAAAACCAAAGCCTTTACTTGGAGCGAGCCATTGGACTAAGAGCGCAGTGAGAGCAGAGGCAAGTACGGCAGCTCCAATATTTGATCTTGTCCCATACACAGAAGCTCCAGAGGCGATCAATGTAATCGTTCCTAGAGTTGCTCCACTTGATAAACCAATGAGAGTGGGCTCGGCCAAGGGGTTCCTGAAAATACCTTGCGCTACAGATCCTGCAACGCCTAAGCCGGCTCCAATAATTACCGCACCGAGTGCGCGGGGAAACCTCACCTGCCAGACGGTTGTTGCATCGACATCATGTTTGCCAATAAGTGAGAAGACTGAGCTCTGAAGCTTCAAAATACCGATATCGAGTGAGAGCCAGAAGAGAAATAGGAGGACAGCTAGGCCTCCAAGATAGATCGCGACTTTCTTCATCTCTTAGATGCCGTCACAATCAATTGATGTAATTCTTTAGCCATCGGGATTGTCCGAGGTCCAAAAGAGAGCAAGAGCGAGTCATCAACCGTAACTACGCGCTTGTGAATTCCCGCCGGTGTTTGAGCGATACCCGGAAAAGCAACCAAACCACCAATTCCACCCACTGATTCCAATCCCTTTGTCATGAGAAGGAGTACGTCGGGCTGTAGCTTTATAAGTTCCTCTGCGGTGAGGGCATTAAATGGATTCCTTAGATGTGTTGCGCCTACATCAATAAATCCATCAGCTTTCAGTAGTGAATCAGCACCGGAGCCTGGGCCACCGATGAGATAGATCGATGCGGTGCCTCGCATGTACAAGAAAGCAACCTTGATTGGTTGCTTTGGAAAATGGAGCAAACTCACTTGAGTAACAAGTGCCTTACCTGCCTTTGGAACC